>CAZSSI010000049.1:2629-9574 GCA_964609345.1 uncultured Verrucomicrobiota bacterium
AAAGCTTGAGCAAACGGCTTTCCCGTTGACCATGGGGGATGGCATGGCTATGCTGTGCCCCTATTTTTTATCTCAAAACTAAGGGGTCTGTTATGGCAATGTTGATTACGCGCTTTCACAAATTGATTCGGTCCAAGGTGCTTTGGTATTTCATCCTCGGTGTCATTATTGTTTCGTTCGTCGGATTTTTCACGCCCACGATGCGTGGGTCAAACCGGCAGCAGGGGGACATCACGGCGGGCGAGCTGTTCGGCAAAAAAGTTTCACAGGATGAATACCGCCGCGCCTATCACAACTCTTATATCTGGTACATTCTCTCATCGGGGAAAATGCTTTCGATGACCGACGAGATGAACGCGGCGCTCCGCAAAGAAGCCTGGCAGCGTGTGGCGGTTCTGCGCAAGGCTCAGGCTGAAAACATTCTTGTGACCGATGAGGAAGTGAAACAGCAGATTCAGACGATGCCTCTTTTCCGCGCGCAAAACGGTGCCTTTGACGGCAACATCTACAAAGCGATTCTGCAGCAGCTTGGCCTTGTGTCCCGGCAGGCTGAGGAGCTTTTCCGCGAACAGATCGTTATTTATAAACTGATGGCCAGCCCGGCGCAGGCCGCGCTGATTTCCCTTTACGAACTGGAGAAGGCCTACCATCTCTACACCGACCGCTTCGTGCTCGACTATGTTGTTGTGCCGCGCACGCAGGTTGAACAGAAAGTCACCGTTTCCAAAGAAGAGGCGCAGGCGCTTTTTGCGCAGAATCCCGCGGCGTTCCGTATGCCAGCCAAAGTGCGCGTTTCTTATGTTGAGTTTCCGGTGAGCAGCTATTCGGCCAAAGCGGTTGTTCCGGAAGGCGCCGCGCTGCAGGTTTACAACAAGAACATTGAGCAGTACCGCATTGAAACCACCAACAGCATGGCGGCAGTAGAATATAAGTCGTTCGAAAAGGTAGAAGGCGAAATCACCAAGCAGCTTCAGCAGGCCGCGGCCCGCAAACTGGCAGCCGAAAAAGCCGCTGAGTTTGTCGAAAAAGTTGCGCCGAAGGCCGAAGGCAACAAGCCCGATTTTGCCGGAGCCGCCGCGGCCACTGGGTTGAAAATCAAAACCATGCCAGCTTTCGGCGCGCAAGATGACCTTAAGGGTATCGACGAAACGGCACCTTTCCGGCAGGCGGCTTTCAGCTTGGATACCGATGCCGACACCTCGTTCAGCGATCCGGTTATCGGCAAAGACACCGTCTATGTTCTTTCGCTGGAACAGCGCTATGCCGCCTTCATTCCGACCTTTGATGCGGTTGAGGCTGAAGTGACCAAAGAGGCGCGCGAACTGGCAATTGCCAGAGCTCTGGCGGAACGCGCCGTGGAAATTGATCAGGCCGTGGTGAAAGCGATGAGCACCGGCGCCAGCTTCAAAACGGCCGTCGCGCCTTTCGGACTGAAAGTGCAGACCACGCCCGAGTTTGATATGTCGACCGAGTCGAAAGACAAATATGCCGACGTCCTTGCCAGCCTTTGTATTAATGTGCCGCAGGGAAAACTTTGCAACCCGGCTCCGGTCGAAGGCGGCGCACTCCTGGCCTGCGTGACTTCCCGTAAGTCCACCGATGCATCCGTCGGGTTGCCGGCGATTCGGGAAGAACTGGTTGACAGCCTTTCCCGCGGCCGCACACAGCGGCTGGTTTCCAGCTGGCAGGAAGCTCTCCTGCGCGAAGGCAAACTCAAAGATCTGCAGAAGCCGTCCGCTGAGTAAATGAATCGGCGAGAGCGCGCCGTTGCTCCGGCGACGGCGCTTACGGGAAGAGAAGCTGAATGGCGAGGCCAGCGGTGGCGCTGATGAAGAACAACAGCGCCACAATCCGCAGAGTATCCTTGAAGTCACGGTTTTCCCGCACCAGCACCAGCAGTCCAAGGCCGCCGCTACAGCACAGTCCGGCGACGGCGGAACCAAAGCTGATGCCGCCTTTCAAAAACAACGTGGCGATGGCGACCGACGCGGCGCAGTTCGGGATCAGTCCGACCAGCGCGGCAAAAAACGGCTGGAACAGAGACTGACGCAACAAAACGCTACCGAGATGTTCCTGCCCGACTGCGGCGATCAGTCCGTTGATTCCAAGCGTCACGGTAAAGATGAAAACAAAAATTTTCGCTGTATGAATCAGCGGATGTTTCAGCAGTTGCCACCGGCTGGGTTTGCCGGAAAGCTGATGATTACAGCAGCCCAGTTCGTGATGTTCATCGGTGTGATGGTCGAGCGCGGCTTCGGCCGGTTTGCGGCGGCGCATAAAAAGATCGATCAGATATCCGGCGGCGATACCGATAATCAGCTTGGTGATCAGCAGGGTCATGACAATTCCGCTTCGGCCCGGCTGTGCCAACATCACCGGAATCGCTTCGTCGGACGTTGAAAGCAGTACCGCCAGCAGCGTGCCGGTGGTGATCAGACGGCGCGAATAGAACGACGCGGCCACCACGGAAAATCCGCACTGAGGGACACAACCGAACAGCGCGCCCAGCGCTGGCCCGGCCTTGGCGGATTTTTTAAGCCGGTGCTCGATGCTCCCGCCGAACTTCCGCTCAAACCATTCGACCGCGAAATAAATCACCAGCAGAAACGGAATCATTCCGGCGCTGTCAACCAAGGCATCCAGAAAAAGGGCGTTCATATATTATCGCGCTCTGTACTCTTCGGGTGTGAGTTCGCCGTTCTTGTTCCGATCCTTATTGATGAAAATCAGCTCGGACTGCTTCACATTATGCGGGAAACCCTTTTGCTTCGCCCAGAGCGCCCGCTGCGCCATGAACTCGGCTCTCGTCACCTGTCCGTTCCGGTTCACGTCGGCATCCCTGAAGTTTTTCACCGGCAACGTTGAATCCTCGAAGTTTTTCACCGGCAACGGCAACGTTGAATCCTCGGCGGCAGCACGTCCGGCCAGGAAAATCAGCACGGCAAACAGGTTACGAATTTTCATGAGAAGACTCCTTTATATTTGGAACGCTACAAAAAGTGGCCTATTCCATCCCAAAACGCAATGCTTCCGGAAAACAGAAAAACGCGGGTAGTGTCCTAAAAGTTCTGCAAAAAGAAAGGGTCATGGTATTTCCTGTTTAACCAAAACAACAACCCGGCTATGAGGGCCGGAAAGGAGATACCATGACCAAGACAAAGCCTATCATAAGTGCAGAGGAACTGAAGCAGTTGATTATGCAGGACGGTGACTTTTTGAGGCCGCTGGTTCAGCGGGTGGTGCAGGAGCTGCTGGAGGCGGAGATGGACGATACGCTGGGTACCGCAGGATCGCAGGGCCGTTTCAGTACGGAGATTTTCGAGCGCTAGCGCTCCAAAAATCTGGCACAGAAGGGCATTTTGTGTCACAAGCTGACAAACTCGGGTTCTTGGATGCTTTGCCGAAAGCGCTTGGTATCAGTGAGTTTCGACAGGGTTTGGCGCAGTTTGTCAACGGCATGGAATGGTCGGTGCGACTGGACGGCAATGCGAACCGTTTCGCCGGTCAGGTTATCCAGAAAGGTTGTCGTTCAGGATAGCGATGCGAACCTGTTCTCCGTCCGGTTCGCAACAGAGTTATCGACACCGAGCAGGATGGCTTTGCGAACCTCATCCCGCTGTTCGTTGTCCGGAAATGCGTCGTGTCTCCGAAAAATCTCCTCAAGCTCTCGCCGTCGGTTATCATCGATGCGGATTTTGCGCGTGCATTCATTTCCGCACCTTGCAGGTTCACGATGAATTGGCATTTTTCGTGCGCATTATCTGCATTTCGTATAGCGTATTGCGAAAATGGGGCGCGGGGATATGGCGAAGAAAATTGCACTGCTGCTGGACTACAACGATAACTATGCCAAGACGGTGGTCGACGGCGTGGCGAAGTATTCAATGCAGGGGCGCTGGCGGTTCATTACGCATCGCGGCGTTCCGTCGGTTACGTTTGAACAGTTGCAGGCCAATCCGGCCGACGGGGTGATCGGTTATCTTTCTCCCCAGGTGGTGCAGTGGCTGAGTGATAATAAAATTCCCACGGTGAATGTGAAGACCGATTTCCTCTCGCTCCCGGCATGTTCCGTGGTGACCGACAATGTGGAGATCGGACGGCGCGCCGCCGACTATCTGGTCGGAAAAGGATTCTGCCGGTTCGCCTACACCGCCGGCCCGGTGTCGGGAATCTGCGCCCGGTTCAAATTTGAGGGCTTCAGGGATCGGCTGGCGGTTTTAGGACATGCCTGTGCGGAGGTCTCTTCTGCTGCAGATATTCCGGCAGTGTTCCGTCATGATAAAAAGCAGCCCTTGGCTGTTTTTGCGGTCGAGGATTTTGTCGGGCGAATGGTGATCGACAGTTGCGAGGACTGCGGATTGCGCGTGCCGGAGGATATCGCCGTGCTGGGCGTGAACAACAGCCCGTTTATTTGCTCCATGGTGCGCCCGCAACTTTCCAGTATCGAGCTGGGTGCGGAGCGGATCGGTTATCAGGCTGCGGCACTGCTGGATCGTCTAATGCAAGGAGAGCCACCGCCCGCCGAGCCGGTGGTAATTGCTCCGGAAAATATTATTGAGCGGCGGTCAACGGAGGTTGCGGAAGTAGAGGATCGGCTGGTGCATGCGGCTCTGGAGTATATCACTGAGCATGTGCGTGACCCAATCGGGGTGGCGGATGTCGCGCGGGCGGCGGCCTGCTGCCGGCGGACGCTGGAGCTGAAGTTCAGGGAACGTCTGGGCCGGACGCCGCATGCGGAGATCCGCCGCACCCGGATCGAGCAGGCTTGCCGGCTGTTGCGCGAAACCGACCTGACGGTTGAGGTGGTTACCGAATCGTGTGGCTATGCGGCTCGCGACCGCTTCAACGCCGCATTTAGAAAAGAGAAGGGGATGACGCCGTCGCACTACCGCAAACAGTACCGTTTCGTAAAATAATCCAAACCATGCGCAAAATGCGAATGGCGCTTCTGCGACGGGTGGGTTATGTTTTTCCTGATCTTAACAGGAGGTTGCGAATGAATCTGACAGTCAAGCCCGTTGCGGAATGCCGATATGATATTCTTTCTCTCGGCGAAGTGATGCTTCGTCTAGATCCCGGCGAGGGACGCATCCGCACCACGCGGCAGTTCCAGGCTTGGGAAGGTGGCGGTGAATACAACGTGGCCCGTGGCTTGCGCCGTTGCTTCGGCCAGCGCGCAGCGGTCGTCACCGCGTTCGCGAAAAACGACATCGGCCTGCTGATGGAAGATTTTATTCTGCAGGGCGGGGTGGATACTTCACTCATCAAATGGGTGGACTATGACGGCATCGGACGCACCGTCCGCAACGGACTGAACTTTACCGAGCGCGGCTTCGGTATCCGCGGAGCCGTCGGCTGCTCCGACCGCGGGAACACCGCCGCCTCGCAGCTCAAAGTCGGCGATATCGACTGGGAACACATCTTCGGCAAACTCGGCGTACGCTGGCTGCATACCGGCGGCATCTTCGCCGCGCTGTCTGAAACCACCGGTCCGCTGGTGATCGAAGCCGCCAAGGCGGCTAAGAAATACGGCACGATGGTTTCCTACGATTTGAACTACCGTCCGTCGCTCTGGAAGGGATTCGGCGGACTGAAGAAATGTCAGGAAATAAACCGCGAGATCGCCAAATACGTCGATGTGATGATCGGCAACGAAGAGGATTTCACCGCCTGTCTCGGATTCGAGATTGAAGGGGCCGACGAAAATCTGACCGAACTGGAAGTGGAGTCGTTCCAGAAGATGATTGCCAAAGCGGTCAAAGAGTTTCCGAACTTCAAGGCGACCGCCACCACGATGCGCGGCGTGAAGTCGGCCACGGTCAACGACTGGGGCGCGATGGCTTGGTGCGACGGAAAATTCTATACCTCCATGTATCGCCCGAATCTCGAGATCATGGATCGCGTCGGCGGCGGCGACAGCTTCGCCTCCGGTTTCATCTACGGCCTGATGGAATTGGGTGATCCGCAGCTGGCGGTCGAATACGGCGCCGCGCACGGTGCGCTCGCTATGACCACGCCGGGCGACACCACCATGGCCTCTCTGTCTGAAGTCAAAAAACTGGTCGGCGGCGGCGGAGCCCGCGTTGATCGGTAAGATTTTAACCGCGAGTCGACCATCGGGAGATAGGCTTGAGCTTGCGAAAGCAGTGACCAAAGGGAGCGGCAACGAACGCAAAGAGCGCAAAACGAAAGTCGGGGTTAACGACTTCAACGAGGAGCGCTGCGCCTTTTGAACGATTTTAACGAACTCGCAAACAACCAATAACGAATAACGTGAGGGAACCGAACATGCTAAACGAACTCTTAAAACGCCCAGTAATTCCGGTGATTGTGATTGATAACGCCAACGACGCCGAGCCGCTGGCCGAAGCGCTGCTCAAGGGCGGCATGGATGTGATTGAAGTCACCTGCCGCACCGCCGCCGCACCCGAAGCGCTCAAGCGGATTAAAAAAGCGTTTCCGGAAATGCTGGTCGGGGCGGGCACCGTGGTGACGCCCGATCAGGCCAAAATGTGCATCGACACCGGAGTCAGCTTTGGTCTGGCCCCGGGACTTAATCCGGAGATCGTGAAAATTTTCCAAACATCGGAAACTCTGTTTATTCCCGGTGTGATGACCCCGTCGGAAATCGAGCAGGGACTGTCACTCGGGTTGAAGATGCTCAAGTTTTTTCCGGCCGGCGCGGCGGGTGGCCCGAACATGCTAAAAAACCTGGCGGCACCGTACGCTTCGTTCGGCGTGAAATTCTGCCCGACCGGCGGTGTTAGTCTTGAAAATATGAACGACTGGCTTGCGCTTCCGATGGTCAGCGCCATCGGTGGTTCATGGCTCGCCACGCAGAAGCAGATCGCAAACAAGGAGTGGGGCGTGATCACCGTGCAAGTAAAAGACGCGCGGGACAAAGCCGCCTCGCGCTGAGTTTTTTATGGTCTAGAAGCATACGCG
>CAZSSI010000050.1:0-1929 GCA_964609345.1 uncultured Verrucomicrobiota bacterium
GTAATCCGTGGTTAAATGTGCCGCCTTTTAACCGTATAGTCGCCCTGATCTTCGGCCACCATCAGTTGTTCACTTTTCCCCGTTGCGGTCAGGTAGAGCGTGTCGGGGCAGATGTCCTGTTCGTGAGGCCAGACGACGGTTCCATAGGCGACGGCGGCCTGTTTGAAATAGCTGATGTCACGGAATTCCTTGAAGATGCCAAAATCCAGCAGGTGGGCGCAGTCAAACACGCCCTTTTCCCCGTTTTCAAAAACAAGGCGGAGCGTGTAATCGTCACAGGGTTTTACCGTTTTAACTCTTGGATTCATCGGTCACTTCAAAGGTTCAATTTTGTAGGGCAGTTGTCCGGCGGCGGCCAGTTCCCAATCGGCCAGCAATTCTTCGCGATGGATTTCTATCCACGCCTGTACGAGTTTCATTTTGTTCTGCGGAAGCGATCCTTCCAGCACGACTCCATCGGGTATTGAAACGACAGTCTCGCTCTCCTGATAGGTAACGTGAATATGCGGCTTTTTGTGCCGCTGGTTTCCTTCAAAATACAGATGGATAATAATCCCGTAAAACATGGATATAACCGGCATTACAAACCTCCCGAAAAGATGAGGGAGAATAGCCGCCGAAGAGATGGTTTGTAAAACACATTTCCCGGATCCGGCTATGATTCGACCGCATTTTTTCCGTGTAATCCGTGTAATCCGTGGTTAAATGTGCCGCCTTTTAACCGATTGGAGAGCTTTCTGTGAATAAAACCGATTTTTTGAAGAAACTGCCCGCATTTGATGTCTCGTATTACAGCCTGCCGGAACTGGAAAAACAGGGTGGCTATGACTTTTCGCGTATGCCGTTTTCGGTGAAGGTTCTACTGGAGTCGCTCATCCGGATGCAGGGGCATCCGGCCTACACACCGCAACATCTTGCACAACTCGCCCAATGGTCACCGAAGAGCGAACAAGTCGAACTGCCGTTTATGCCAGCCCGCGTGCTTTTGCAGGATTTCACCGGCGTTCCGTGTGTGGTCGATCTGGCGGCTTTGCGTTCGGCGATGAAGAAGGCGGGTAAAGATGTGTCGCGGATTGAGCCGCAGGTTCAGGTTGATCTGGTGGTCGATCATTCCGTACAGCTCGACTCCGCCGGTTGTTCCGCTTCGCTCGAAACCAATGTGGCCCGCGAGTTCGAACGTAACGGCGAGCGCTATAAATTTCTCAAGTGGGGTCAAGGCGCTTTTGAAAAACTGCGTGTGCTGCCGCCCGGCCTCGGAATCTGCCATCAGATCAATATGGAATACCTCGCGACGTGCGTTGCCGAGAACAGAGGACAGAGGACAGAGGACGGAGGTCGGCAATCCAAAATCGGCAATCGGCAATCGCCAATTGTTTTCCCTGATACTCTGGTTGGAACCGACAGCCATACGACGACGATTAACTGCATGGGCGTGCTCGGCTGGGGCGTCGGCGGCATCGAGGCCGAAGCGGCCATGCTCGGTCAGCCGATTCCGATTCTGACGCCGGAAGTGGTCGGCTTTAAACTGACCGGTGCGCTCAAAGCGGGCGTAACCGCTACCGATCTGGCGCTGACGGTTACCCGTATGCTTCGTAAAAAAGGAGTCGTCGGCAAGTTTGTCGAATTCTACGGCGCAGGCGCGGCCAATCTCAGTCTGGCCGACCGCTGCCCGGTCGCCAATATGGCACCGGAGTACGGCGCGACGATGGGCTTTTTCCCGATCGACGAAAAGACCATCGGCTATTTGCGCGAAACCGGCCGCAGCGAAGAACAGTGCGCGCTGGTTGAGGCTTATTGCAGGGCGCAGGGGATGTGGGCGGGAGAGCAGGGAGCAGGGAGCGGGGAGCAGGGAGAGGCGCCGTTGTTTTCTGATACGCTGGAACTCGATCTTTCGACCGTCGAACCGGCGCTCGCCGGACCGAGCCGTCC
>CAZSSI010000050.1:2029-9522 GCA_964609345.1 uncultured Verrucomicrobiota bacterium
ACGAACACGTCGAATCCCGGGCTGATGATGGGCGCGGCGCTGGTCGCCAAGAAGGCTGTCGAAAAGGGGCTGACGGTTCCGTCGTTCGTAAAAACGTCGCTGGCTCCCGGCTCGCAGGCAGCGACTCGTTATCTTGAAAAAGCCGGGCTGATGAAACCGCTGAATCAACTCGGCTTTCAGGTCGCGGCCTACGGTTGCGCCACCTGTATCGGTAACAGCGGTTCGCTGGCGCCGAAAATCGAAGCGGAAATTAAAGAAAAGGATCTGACGGTCGCCGCCGTGCTTTCCGGTAACCGGAATTTTGAGGGCCGCGTTCATCCGCTGACTAAAGCCAATTATCTGGCGTCGCCGCTGCTGGTGGTCGCCTACGCGCTGGCCGGAACGGTCAACATCGACTTGGAAAAAGAACCGGTCGGCCAAGGCGCGGACGGAAAAAATGTTTTCCTGAAAGACATCTGGCCGACCACGGATGAACTGAATTCCGCCATCGCGCTGGCCGCCGATCCGGCGTTCTATACCGGTGTTTACGGCGACACCGCCACGATCAGCCCCGAATGGAATGCGCTCGAAACGGTGGAGAGTCAGGTGTTCGTCTGGGATGATTCTTCTACCTATATCCGCGAGCCGTCTTTCTTTGAAGGTTGTGAGCAACCGCCCGCGCCGCTGGCCGATATTCACAATGCCAGTGTGCTGGGGCTGTTTGGCGATTTCATCACCACCGATCACATTTCACCAGCCGGTAACATTTCGAAGAAAAGTCCGGCGGCCGATTATCTGCGGGCGCACGGCGTCGCCGAACGCGATTTTAATTCCTACGGTTCGCGGCGTGGCAACCACGAAGTGATGATGCGCGGCACCTTCGCTAATATCCGCATTAAAAACAAAATGGTTGAGACCGAAGGCGGACGCACAATCTATCTGCCGCCTGTGGGCGAGTCCGGTGGGCTCGCCGCCGCGCCCAACGGACGCGGCTACAGTGAAATGACCATCTATGACGCCGCGATGAAGTATGCAGAAGCCGGCACGCCGCTGGTTGTGGTGGCGGGCAAGATGTACGGTGCCGGTTCGTCGCGCGACTGGGCTGCTAAAGGAACGAAACTGCTCGGTGTCAAAGCCGTTATTGCCGAAAGCTTTGAACGGATTCACCGCTCCAATCTGGTCGGTATGGGAATTCTTCCGTGCGAGTTTATTAACGGCGAAACGGCGGAGAGCCTCGGGCTGACCGGTAAAGAAAGCTTCACCATCACCGGCGTGGCCAAAAACTTTACGCCGGGAAAAATTCTGATGGTGAAAGCAGAGAGCATGGAGCAGGGAGCGGGGAGCAGGGAATTTCAGGTGAAGGCCCGCGTGGATGCGCCGCTTGAAATCGAATACCTGAAGAACGGCGGCGTGCTGAATTATGTTCTGCGGAATATGATGCAGGAGCGTTGAAACGCTTCGCTCGTTGAAGCCGTTTAAAACGTTGAAGTCGACTCAAACGATTTAAACGAGGTGTATGCACCGTTTTAACGAGAGGTATTCCGCGTTCAACGATTCAGAAGTATTCCTGAGCAATCTTCCAGCCGATGAACACGCCGGCGATGCTGCCGATACTGCTGACCATAAATTCGCCGAAAAATTCGAAGCCCATTTTTCCGCCGAGCCACCAGCCGATCCAGCCGCCGACGATTATTCCAATCCAGATCAGAAGTTTGGTCATGCGAACTCCTATGCGTTAAAAGCGTTAAACTCGAGCGAGAGCCGGAATCTACTCAAATACGCCGCTCGACGGAAGAGTTTTCCGAGGATTGGAAAGCTTTGGTCTTGCAACCATCCACCTATCCAACGTTCCATTGCCGCATGGATTACGACCAGCTCATTATAGACGGCTACAACCTGATGCATCATGACGCAACGCTTGAGGGAAGGCGGGACGACTTACAGACCGCCCGCCAACGGCTGGTACGCCGGATTGAGCAGGCGGCGTCGGGAATGGCTTCCAAGATTACCGTGGTGTTTGACGGACAGGAAGGCGGGCGCGATATTGCTCTGGATGCGCCGAATCTCGAAGTGCTTTTTTCGCCATCCAACCGCACGGCGGACGGTTTGATTGAGCAGATGGTTCACGACGCAAAAGACTCTTCGCGGATTCTGGTGGTGACGTCAGATTGGATTGAGCAAAGGCTGGTTTCCGTTTTCGGCGCGTCGGTGATTTCCTGCCGCGAGTTTCTGCTGCGTTGCGAAACGCCGCCATCTGTATCAAGAAAAACGAAACCGGTGCGAGGGTCTAAACTGGGCGATTTTTTTCCGGAGTAATTCGGCTTGGATTAATGGATTGGCGGATCGGTGGAATAATGGCTATGAAGCAAACGAGAAAATTTAAATCATGAAGAAACAACCTTGCAAACATCCTCCTATCTACTCATCCAATCCCCCTGTGGTTGCTTTGGTGAGTCTCGGTTGCGCCAAAAATACGGTAGATTCCGAGCTGATTCTCGGGCGGTTTGTTGAAAGCGGATGGTTGATTGCCGAAGAACCGGCGGAGGCCGATATCTGTCTCGTCAATACCTGCGGCTTTATTCAGGACGCCCGCGAAGAGGCGGCGGGCGTTTTACATGAACTGCGCGGACTCAAAGAAGGCGGCGGCCCGCGTGCCGTGGTGGCGGTTGGTTGTCTGGTTAAACGCGTGGCCGACAGTCCGGAACTGGGACGTTTTCTCGACTCGGCCGATGCGCGGGTTTCTTTTCCTGACTACAGCCGTTTACCGGAAATCTGCGCCGGGCTGCTGGGTAAAACGGCTGAAAAGTCCGAGCCGGAAGGGTACAGCGACTTTCTGATCCGTCCGCGTTTGCGGATGGGTTCGCCCCACACGGCCTATCTGAAAATTTCCGAAGGCTGTTCCAATCCCTGCACGTTTTGCTCGATTCCCAAAATTCGCGGGAAGCAGATCAGCCGTCCGATGGATGACATTATTACCGAAGCCCGTGCGCTGATTGAAGCCGGAGCGGTGGAGATTAATCTGATTGCGCAGGATACGACGGCGTACGGCAAGGACTGGGACGGCGAACTGCATCTCAAGGAACTGCTTTGCCGCCTGCGCGATGAAATTGCGGACGATATCTGGTTCCGGCTGATGTATGTCTGTCCGCAGCACTTGACCCGCGAGGTGCTGGAGGTGCTGGCTTCCGATGCGCGGTTCTGTCCGTACATTGATATGCCGCTTCAGCACATTTCCGATCGTATGCTCGATGTAATGGGCCGCCAGATCACAAAGACTCAGACGCTGGAAAAACTCGATTTGATCCGCGCGGTAATTCCTGATTGCGCCATTCGTACGGCGTTCATCACCGGCCATCCCGGCGAAACGGAAAAGGATTTTAAGGAGCTGCTGGAGTTCGTAAAAGAAGGGCGCTTTACCCACGCTGGCGTGTTCACCTATTCCGCCGAGCCGGGGACTCTTTCGGTTAAAATGGACGACGGTGTTCCGGAAGCGGTTAAATCTGAGCGCCGTACGCTTTTGATGGAAGCCCAGCGCGAAGTGTCCGCCGCGCGTTGTGCGGCGCAAGTCGGGAAAACCATCGAAGTGATGATCGACGGCCTTGGTGAAGAAGGGCTGATTGGTCGTTCGCAGCGCGAAGCCCCGGAAGTGGACGGCGTTGTTTTTCTACCCGAGTTTGACGCAGTTCCCGGCGACCGGTTCGATGTGAATGTCAGCGGCGCGATGGATTACGATCTGATTGCCGACCGAATCTAACTCCATAATTGATTCCCTGTTTTTGGGGAAGAGCCGGTGAATATGGAGCGGGAGACGGGAGTCGAACCCGCGACGTCAAGCTTGGGAAGCTTGCATTCTACCACTGAATTACTCCCGCCAGAGAAAGGCCGCAAGATAGAGAATCAGAAGTTCTATGTCCAGCATCTTGATTCTTCGTTCATATGGCGGGTTTTGCGGATAAATCACTTGGCTTAAGGATGTTGCTTCCTATAATGCGCGAAAAGAGTTTCGATGCTTCAGTATATGGGACGTCTCTTTATGAGCTTGGATGAAAGAAATGGACTGGGAAAGACTGTGCGGGTTAAACGTCTCGCTGAAGCTTTCGGTGTCATTCTCGGCTCCGCTGTTTTCGGCGCGTCGGTAACGATTCTGGTTCTGCGTGCCACGCAGGGCGGTGTCGAAACCATTTCCACGCAGGGGTTGTTGAGTTTTTTTCTGACAACGTGCCTTTCTGTTGTTGCGATTGTTCTCGCCGCCGCCGCGATTTCAATCAGCCGCGCGGCTGAACGTACGATCTCGCAAAAAACAGCGGAAATGAATACCATGCAAGTGTCTATTGAGCGCGTGGAGTCTTCCGTTCTGCGCATCGGCGAAGAGCTTGCCAACAGCATCTACGACAACTTTGAAATGCTTTCAGAGGAACTTCGGGAAAGTCTGCGGTCGCACGATATACTTCGTTCCGATGCTACCGGACCCGCCAAACAGTCGTCGGCTGGTGCTGTGGTTGCTGTTGAGCAACAGGAAAATCAGGCGCAACCCGAAGTTCGTAGTGAAGAAGGGCCGGTTCCTGTCACTCCGGTGCCGGCAACTTCTGATCCGGTTACGGACGAGATGCGTGAAAAGGCCGACAAAAAATACGGTGAGTTTAAAGATATCGTGCTGCTTGGTGTCGCCAACTATCCGGGTGTCATTTCCCGTAAAATCGGCGAAGGCCACTACCGCACCGAAGGCGATGAGCTGGTTGACGGTGTGTTTGTTATTCAAAATGAAAAAGTGGCCGTCTGTACCTTTTGTATTAACGACGCCATTGTCGATCGGTTCATAGGCGAAACCGGAGACAGCTTTAACAGTTTTCTGCGTTCGCTTTTCAATGCGATTAAACGCGGACATTTTACCCGAGTGTTCCTCGTCTTTGACGGACAGCTGACCAATACCAGCCTGTATGCCATAGCGCTGAATGGGTTGCGTGGAAGAATTGACGCTGAAATCTTTTCCCGCTACGAACTGTTCGAAGGCACGCCTGATATCGTTATTCCTGAATTAACCGAGCGCGTCAGCCAGCTGATGGAAAAACCGCCCGCTGCCGAAGAAGAGTCCGCCCCGGAGCTTTCGTTCCGCCGTCAGGTCGGCGCATAAATCCGTATCATGCGACTTGAAGACAGTTTTTGAACACCAGTGAGAACCGGCTCGCAATTTTCCCGGAGTTCAGAAACACTGAAATCCCCCATGAACATCACGCATTCATCTTCCTCGTATCGCGCACTGCTTCGTCTTGCCGTACCGCTGATTATCACGTCCGCCTCGTTTACGGTACAAAACTTCTGCGACCGCATGTTTCTGGCCTGGTACAGTCCGGCGGCTTTACAGGCGGCAGTTCCAGCGGGAATTTTGTTTTTCACGCTGGTTTGCGGATTCATGGCCATGGCGGCGTTTGCCAACAGTCTGGTGGCGCAGTATTACGGAAGCGGCGACCTGCACAGTTGCAGCCGCTCCGTGGCGCAGTCGATCCTGCTGGCGCTTTTTTCGTTCCCGCTGATTCTTCTACTGATTCCCGTCGGGCGCTGGATGCTCACACTCAGCGGTCACGCACCGGATGTGATGGCGGCAGAAAAAACCTATCTGACGATTTTGATGGCCGGAGGATTGTTCCTGCCTCTGTCGTCCGCTGTCAGCAGTTTTTTTTCCGGACGCGGTTTAACCAAAGTGATTATGCTATGCGCCCTGGCCGGGACGGCGTTGAATCTGCTTCTGAACTGGCTGCTGATTTTCGGTGTCGGGCCGTTTCCTGAAATGGGCATAGCGGGCGCAGCACTGGCTTCGGTGATCTCCGGATTTCTTTCGCCGATCGTCATGCTGATTCTTTATTTTTCCGAAAAAAACAATCTGCTCTATGACACACGCCGGCTTTTCTATTTTGATGCGCCGCTCTTTCGCCGCCTGTTGCGATTCGGCATTCCATCCGGCATTCACATGACGCTGGATATTGGCGCGTTTTCGCTGTTTGTGATGCTGGTTGGCCGTCTGGGGGAAACCGCCTTTATGGCAGCCAATATCGCGTTGAGCGTCAACATGATTGCCTTTATGCCGTCCGTCGGCATTGGGCAGGCGGCCGGTACGCTGGTCGGGCAGCATATCGGAAGGCGCGACTTTGACGGTGCGTCGGCCGTCGGCTGGCGCGCGGTGCACATCGGCTGGATCTATACAATCTGCGCGGCACTGACCTTTGTGCTGATGCCCGAAGTGTACATCCGCCTTTTTGCGCGAGGTGATGTGCCGTTCGATGAAATTTTCAATCTGGCCCGAACGCTCCTGATTTTTGCCTCTTGCTGGGGCTTGATGGACTCTACCAACTTGATTCTCTCCGGCGCGTTGCGCGGCGCAGGCGACACGCATTTCGTCATGTGGTATGAAACCTCCATGGCGTGGTTTTTCTTCGCGGCAGGCGAACTGCTGATTGTACTGGTGCTGAAACTCGGCGTGATCGCCGCGTGGGCCTGGGCTCTGGTCTATATCAGTCTGCTGGCGGTCGGCATGATCGCCCGGTTCCGCACAAAGCGCTGGCAACTGATTGAACTGATTGAGCGTCAAGAAACCGGACTGGAAGCCTCGGCCGATGGCATATCGGTGGGTTAGGCGGACTGTTTTTTCCAGTTGCGAATGACCTGCATGATTTCGCGCACCCAGACACACTCGCATTCGGTCTGGCATGGATCCAGAGCACCTTTTCGCACACATAAATCGGGACAACAGGCAGGTTTTTCAGCGTGCGAAGCCACTATGGGACGATTGCTCAGTTCAGTAAATTCTCCAACGAGAATGGCCAGCGTGGTGCCGCATCTCTGCTGCAGGTGGTTGAAATAAAACAGACCGCCCTTGAGATCCTCAAAAGCAACCTGATATCCAACTAGGTTCAATTCAGGATCAGCCAGAAAATCGTCCAGCGTTTCCCAACGTTTTGAACAGAACGTACAGATTTTGAAGGGCGCTGTTTTCATGACTTCGTCCAGACGAAAAAGGCGGCCCGAAGGCCGCCCTGCAGGGATTAGTGTTTGACGGCGACTTTTTCGCCTTTGTCCTGTCCGATGGCCGCAAGCAGTTTGCCGAACCACTTCACGTCGATATCGAACGGTTTGCCGCCTTTGATGCGCGGGAATTCGATGGCACGAATCGTATTCTTTTGGTCTTCATCTTCGCCGACCACGCCGCTGACGCGCTTGAGCGCGCACTCAACCGCTTTGTTGGCACAGCGCTTGATCAGCTTGAGATCTTCCTTATTAGCGGCGGCGGCGCGGGCAAAGTAGCCGCTCTTCTGTACCAGTACCTTTTCGGCATTGAGCATTTCGGCGAACTGCTTGCCGAACCATTTGCCGGGGTTGACGGCATCGAGCTTAACGTGGCCGAACGCATCGCGCGGAACTTCTTCACCGGCGGAGGTCATCTGTGCGACGATGGCTTCCAGCCCGGCGCCTTCGGAGATGAAGATGTTCACGCAGTCGTTTTCGTCCATGACCTTTTTCAG
>CAZSSI010000051.1:0-9331 GCA_964609345.1 uncultured Verrucomicrobiota bacterium
GCTCCTCGCATTCATCTTTGAAATTTTGCGGTAGTGTTAACACGCCCTAAAGCAGAGGCTAGGCGCAGGCATACCTCGAAGCGCACTTCTTCTGACAGAGGCGGCCAATGCAGCGTTGCGCAATATTCGCGACAAGCGGCGTCGGCAGCCGGGGTATGTCGCCGGGCCAACACTTGAAGAAATGATTGCGCAGAGAGATGCCAGGGAGGCTGTCCAAGCTGCTCAAGCTCTTTCTGAAAAAACGGAATCCACTCCTCAATCGTTCGCATCCCCCGACTCTGCCAAAGCAGAGCCTACAGCCTCAAGCCTAAAGCCTACGGTCTAATCCCATGCCTTTACCCTCCTACCAACTTGAGTTCGACTTCCGGGTGCCGTGTCACGACCCGATTACGCCGGTCGAGGCGGCGAAGTGTCTCAATGTGCCGGTGGAGGCCGTGTATTCGGCAATCTATTCGGGCAAGCTGGCCGCAACCAATATCGCCAGCGACCATGCCACCTCGGCGGCCTACCGTATCCCGCTCAAGAATTTCGTGGCCTATCTGAATGCGACGTATTTCGCCGAGCTGTATTTCCACTTCCCGAGCGACGATCCGCTGACCGTGCCACGCATTGCAAGGTCGCTGCACTGCTCTGACCAGCACATTTATAACCAGATCAAGGATGGCGAGTTCCCGAATGCGATCAACCTCGCCAGCCGCGATTCGATTAAGTCGGACTGGAGAATCCCGCTGCGTGATCTGGTGGCGTTTGTGAACCGGAGGCGGGAAGGAGCTTGGTGAGCGGCGATAGCCGCGAGGACTGAGGACTGAGGACAGAAGACAGAGAACAGAATGTAAGGCGCGACATGAATGTCGCCCAATAAAAAGGAGGTAGAGAATGAGCATGATAGATGACGGAGTGTTGGAGTTGATGAGGGTGCGGCGGGAGCTGGATAAGGCGCACAAGGCCGCTTGCGCGGCAATGGCGCGGTTCCAGACCGTTAAGGATGCAGACATTATGACCGCCGATGAACGGGTCGCGGCGCGGTCGCTGCTCGACCAGACAGCGCTGACGTGTAAGGCGATCCTCTGCGCGATGCAGGCAGTTCCGGCTATCGCCGGAACCAGAAGTCAGACATCAGAAGTCAGGAGTCAGCCGACCTCCGACCTCTGTCCTCCGACCTCTGGACTGCCCTGCGTTAAGACTGCCGCGTGGATGCTGAATAAGCGCCGCGAGAATCGCGGGCTGGTCGCCACTTCTGCCCGGTATGGCAGGCCGATCTGCGCGGCGATTCATTAAACCGCCCACGAATTTCACGAATTAACACGAATAAGAAAGGGAAAAACTCAATGTCGAAGCCGAAAAAGAAGGTGCCGGAGGTTGTTGAACAGTTTTGGAAATTGAATGAAGACGACCAGATCGAGGCCGTTAACGATGGCTGCTACGACGGGCATCTTGAAGTTTTAAAATGTCACAGCCAGATGGCAACCGTTCTGGCGTTTATAAATCAACGCATTAGCGATCTTGCTAAAATCAAGAAATCAACCTCCGTGGCGGTGGTGGAACCGCAAAACGGCACCGTGGTGCCGATTTCGTTAAACTTGCAAAGCATAGCGGCGCACATGGATTACCGCTACGCGATCATCAAAGACCCGTCGAAGGCCGCTGGACGGGCAGTCGTTGAGATCGGGTTTCTTATCCTGCTGGTCAAAAAAGAGTTGCCGCACGGCGAACTTGAGAAGTGGATTGAATTTAACACGAATGTCGCGCTGACATGGGCGAAGCTCTGCCGCCGAGCGGCGGAAAAGTTCTGCACAACGCACGGTGAAGAGGCCTTGCTGATGCTTTGCAACCCCTCTGCGGATAATCCGCCGGAAGAGGTTAAAAAGGCCGAACAGCTGATGCTGGAGTTCACTGGCGGCAAGGGCCCGACCGCTCTGCTGCACAACCTCGGGATCAAGAAGCGGCCTTCCGAAGCGGATGAAGAGAAAAAGACGATGACGCGGGAAGAGCTGCAGGAACTTACGGCATTGCAGGCGTGGGAGGGGATTATCAACGAGATCGCCAAGCATAATCAAGACTGGGCACTGCTGGCTGATGAGCTGATCGAGAAAATCGACGAAGCCATTTGGGATACCGCGAAGATGATCCACGCCAAAGCCACGGGGAGAAAAATATGAACTGGCAGATTACGGATGCGGATCGCGAGCGTGTCCGCCGGAATATCGAGAAGGCAGGTCGTATCCATGATGAGCTGTTAAAACAGACCGGAGATAATGCGGCAGCATCACGCCGGGCCAGAACTCCAGCAGATAGCAGCTCAGAACGTCCTTCGCCGGAAGGGGAATGTTGTAAACCAGAGGAATCAGTGCCCAGCAGGCCTGGTTCATCCGGATCGTGCAATAATACTGTACGGGCTGGCTCAAGCCGGACGGGTCGCCTCCGTTCAGCAGTTCGCGGATGGCTGAATCGACTTCTTCGCGCCAGCGGAGTTCGTCGGTCAGGAAGCTTGCGAGCGGATCGGAATCCGCAATCGACACCCCGAAGCGGCGATTGTCAAAGCGGTCAATCATCCCATGCAGCCAGTCAACCATTTCGGGCGGTGTCATTACAGAGTTCATGCGCGGACTCTGCCAAACCCGTGCTGGAACCAAAACCAAAATCTGCGGAGTAAAGATCATGTCTCTTTCTCTAATCCCCCACAGCGATACCCTTGCCTTTTCGGCGATGCCAAAAGATGTGCGCGATGAAGTGATGCTCTGGGCGGGTATTATTGCCGAGATCGATGCTGCGAAGAGTAAGTGCAAGGCGATGGCGGAGATCGCGAAGCGCTATCCTGGTTCGAAGAGTCTGAGCGATCACAATATTAAAACCAAATACTACGCCTTCCGGCGCGAGGGCTGGAAGGCACTGGTGAACAAAGCCAAGCTGTCGCACAGTCATCCGCTGGTTGCTCCGAAGTCCCACGACGGACAGCCTCCCTCATTTATCCAATACTGGAAGGGATTGCAGGAGAGTTATCAGCGCAGCTCACAGGCGGCCTACCGCGAGCTGGTACGCCGGTACCGCAGCGGTGCGGATATCCCGGGCATTGGAAACTGGCGGAGTGTGTGGGCCGAAAAGCGCAACACGCTGCCGCCGGATACGTTCCCGGTTAACGGCCCGATGCCGGGCGGATGGAGCCTGCGCAACTTGAGCCGTCCACAATTCCGCCCGACGAAATTCGAGCTGACTGTCTGCCGTCAGGGGCGTTCGGCGGCGGCTAAGTTCCGCCCGAAAGTGATTACCACCCGAGTGGGCATGGAGGTTGGCCAGATCTATGTGTTCGACGACGTGAAGCACGACAACCTCGTGACGATGATCGGCCAGCTGACACCGATGTGTCCGCTGGAGTTCTGCTGCATCGATTATTTTTCTGCCTGCCAGATTGCCTATGGATCGCAACCGACGATTAAGAATATGGAAACCGGCAAAAAGAAGATGCTGGAAGAAAAGGAAATGCGATTTCTGCTGGCACACGTCCTGTTGACGGTCGGTTTCCATCCGGCAGGATGCCAGTTGCAGATGGAGCACGGCAGCGCGACGGTGCGCAAGGATCTCGAAGAGATTCTCTTGATGGCCTCTAATGACCGGCTGCTGGTTGAAAAAGGCGGCATTGACCGCCGACCGGCCCATGACGGTTATTTTATGTGCCGACCGAAGGGCAACAGCCGGTTTAAAGCGGCGCTGGAGTCGTTGCACAACCTGAAGCACAACGATATGGCGCTGCTGGCCGGACAGACCGGAAAAGACCGGGATCACAGCCCGGAAGCCCTGCACGGGCTGATCAAATATAATGAGGATTTGCTGAAGGTGGCCTTCCAGTATCCGGATCTGGCCGAACGGCTGAACTATCCGACGCTGGAGTTCAACCAGTGGAAACAGGCGGTTAAACCTATTTATGAGCGGATCAACGGACGGACGGATCATCATCTAGAAGGCTGGATCGAAGCCGGGCTGGTGAGGAACCGCTTTCAATTAATTGAAGGCGGAGATGAAATTCCGATGGAGGTTCTGGACAAGATGGAACCGGCAAAACGCGCCGCTATTGAAGCCGCGATGATTCCTTTGCCGCCGCGCAGGTTGTCGCCAGCCGAGGTTTTCCATGCGGGATCGAAAAAACTTGAAAAGCTGCCGATGTCTTTCGCGCCGCTGATTCTCGGCGAGCAGAATGCACTGCCTAAACGCCTTGGACACGACAGCCTATTTACATTCGAAGAAATGCGTATCGGCCCCGGACAGCATCAATATGTCGGGCGGGCGCATACGCCAGAAGGAACCCTTATTCCGCTCGATCCGGGCAAGGAATATCTGCTGTGGATCAGCCCGTTCGATCCGTCCGGCGTTTTTGTTGCCGATCTGCGCGGCGCGTTTATCGGAGCTTGCAAACTGTGGGATCGAGTCTGCCGTACGGATACCGAGGGAGTTCATCGCAAAATCGGTAAGGCGGAGTCTATCCACTCCGACCTGTTGGTTGAGGTTAAACAGCGCCACGCCGCCGAAGCCCGCGAGCGCATGGAAATGATGGAGGGAAACGACCGCCTATTGATTCAGGCCGGGTTGCGGCCCGAGAAGAAAGTCAGCACCCCGAAGTTCGCCGATGCCCCCGCGCCCGGCGTCGATTTAATCAGCATGTACGACAATCAGGATTAGCCACAAAGAACACAAAAAACACAAAAAGGAGATGAGATGAGTAAGAAGAGTTCAGAGGTCAAAGGTCAGAAGTCAGCGCAGCTTAAACCCTGCCCATTTTGTGGTGGAGCGGCTCAGGTCAGACGTAACGCTCCGAGCCTTCCGGAAATTCCGAACATCTGGTGGGTGGTAGATTGCCCACGTGAAAATCACTGCACAGTATGGCCGCAAGCTACTGGAGATTCAAAAGCAGAGACGATTGCCAATTGGAATAAACGGTTCGCAGGTTTTTCTGGGGGTGCAGAATGAGCAAGCGACCGATTAAACACCTGACTGCCGAGCAAACGGCGGTGATTGATAAGCTGAATGATTTGCGGGCGCAACTGGTAGGCGCTGGAACAGAGCAGGATTTCGTGCGGCGATATCTGCCGTTTTCCTACGACACCTGGCGGCACCTGCGGCTGGATGATTACACCGGCAATGTGGACAAGTGCTGCGCGGATGCCGAGCAGGCGTTGGCGAATATTCTGCTGATGCTAGATGCACGGGTGGATACCGGCGCCGCCGCCGATGAGTTTTTCCCGACGCCGGTTTCCCGCGTGATTATGAAGGCCATCGACGAGGCTCGCGGTCGCAACGATGAAAACCGTCTGGTGATTTATAAGGCGAACACGGGCGGCGGCAAGAGCGCGATCTGCCGCCAGCTTGCCCGCAAGTATGGCAGTCCGATTGTGGAAGGCACGGAGAGTATGCGGACGTCGTATTACGCGGTGTGTGCGCGGATCTGTCAGGCCTATGGTTCGCACGGCCCGTGGAAGTCCACCATGACGGTTGAAAGCGAGATGCTGAATCTATTCGGCCAGCGTGATTTGGTGCTGATTTTCGACGAGGCCAATAGCTTCGGCCCGCAGGCGATTAATGCGCTGAAGCTGATTCTGAACCGGACGCGCGCGACGATCTTTATCGCGGCGATTCCGGCGATCTTCAACCGCATGAAGAACAAGAGTTGGTTCGAGGCGTCGCAGTTGATCCGCCGCACGACCGCGCCGTTCTCTCACCCCGATTTCGACCGCTCTTATGTGACTCCGTTTTTCCAAGGTTGGGAATTTCCGGACGGGCAGGCGAAGGCGATGTTGCGTATTGCGGAAGCCTGCTCGGCGTTCGGTATGTACGACATGGTGAAGCGGGTGCGCGAGGAGCTGGTGAAGAGCTGCAAGGGTCACATCGCCACGCAGGCGCAGGTCGAGACGGCGCTCAATATTTCAGAAACCAAAACGGAGGCTTATCGGTTGCTGATTGATCGGAGGAGGAAATGAGCATCAGAGACCAGATGACGGATGACCGAAGACCGATAGAGGAAGATCCGGGTAAGCCGTGCGGCCTGAAAGAAACCGTACTGATGCTGACCGGGGGAGTAATCGGGCTGATTGCTCTAATTGGTGTGCTCTGGTTCTCGCGGTGTTTGGCTCATTTTCTAAAAACAGGAGGATGGTCATGGCTATGATTCGACGGGATAAAAACGACCTGCGGCTGGCGATTCTTTGCGCGGTGCGCTCGCCTGCAAACTTCGCCCACGAAGATATCGCCGAGCGGATTGGATGCGACGTTAGCGAGGTGAAAGAAATTGCCGCGCTGGTTGAGGAAATCAACCCAATCCCAACCAACCCAATGACGCAGGATGAGATTGCGCGGATTATCGGAATATCGTCGCAAGGAGTACGGAATGTTGAGCACATCGCCATTCAAAGAATGCGCCACCCGAACCGCATGAAAATGCTGATCCCGCTGCGCGAGTCACTGGCTGAATTTTATTAACCAAAAAGGAGTCCATTATGTTTCATCTATCAAGAGCCATCGTATTCATCGCCTGCCTCGCGGCGGCCATATTCGTCAGCTTGCAGATCGGTCTTATCGGGCTGATCGTCGGGTTGTTTTTTATTCCGCGCGAAGTGATTCGTCATCGCATTATCAAACCAGCTGCAGGTGACAAATGAGCAAGCCGCTGAAAGACCTGCGCGACGGGTTGAAGTCGCTGGAGGAAGCCGACCGCGAGTTCGAGAATCTGGCCATGCTGGAGATCGACATCGCCAAGATCGAAGCGGCCTGTGAAAAGAAGCTAGCCGAGGTGAAAGCTGAATACGCCCGGACGCTGGACGGTTTCACGGTGATGCGCGAAGCATCGGTGAAACGTCTGTCGTCTTTTGTGGACGGAAACCGGTCTCTTTTCCAGAAGCCGCGCCGCCGTAAAACGCAGTGGGGAACCTACGGCCTGACCGACGCCAGCAAGGCGCAGATCGACAACAAGGATGCGGCCATTGACCACTGCGAGAGCCATGCGTGGAATGACTGCCTGAAACTGTCCATCACGCTGCTTTTAAAGCCACTGCGTGACCGCCTGCAGGCCGGAGAAACCTGCCCAGGTGCTCGCCTGCTGACCGGCGATATCGCCGGGTACACGGTGAAGAAGGAGCTGCTGGATGCGGCAACAAAATTCAACAAGCCTACAGCCTAAAGCCTTCCAATGATCTCCCATAAAATACAGTCCGAATAATGGACGGAAAGGAACCATGAAAACACCAACCAATAAACAGATTGAATCTGTTCTTAGCCGGATCGACGCCGGTGATGTAGTTAAAACCCCGGCATCATACGCCGAAGGCATCCGCGTAGGAATTATGTGGGCAACTGGCAAGCTTGAAACCGCCGACCCGCTGAACTGAATGCCATGATCTACCACCACATAGACAGACAAGCATTCCCAACCATCGGGCAGTGTTGCCCGGAGCATGGTGTCTGTGTGCGACTTATTCACCCATGCTCCGGGAATCCTTGCCCTGCGGGAAAATAACTGCCCGAGCCCGCAGGGCACCTTTTTCAATGCTCAATATCCAATGTTCAATTTTCAATAACCAAGGAGCGGAATGAAAACGAAGCCAGTCCAGTACCTGCAAGATCAAGTGATGAGTTCCATCGAAGCCTTCGAAAAGGTTACCGGCCAAATGGTGAAGTCCATCCGGCTGATCCGGCTGGATAAGCCGGTGATCTATCGCGGCGATAAAACCGATCTCGTCGATGTCGAGATCACAATTAAGGGGTGAGTTATGTTTAGCGGACGTCAACAGGGTTTCTACCGGATGCTGGTTGAGAAGGCGTGGGTCGCGCATGCGACGCGTAATTCAATTCACCGCGACAGTCGGTTCTCCAAGGATCAGTGGTACCGCTGTGTGCTGCTGGATACCTGCGGAATTTACACCACCAAAGAGGCCAATAATACGACCGACTTTGATTGCCTGATGCTGGCCTTCGCCGAGATCGCCGGTGACGATTACTGGATCAAGCGAATGGCCGGTGCGCTCGAGCGCCGCTGGAAGTGGCTGATTGCCCAAAAGATGTCGAAAAAAGGGATGACGCTCGGCTCCAACGATAAGGTCGGCGAGAACTATATCGCGGGCATCATGCGCCACATGCACCTCGACCAGCAGAAGTACGCCGATCTGCCCGCCGAGTACCTGCAAAAAATCTACATTGCGCTCGACGAGGATTATAAACGCCACCACCGCCATGATCGGGAACTGGGAGTGCCAGCATGAAATATGTGATTAATCAGGGCGTAAGAGATTCGATCGAAGAGCTGGCATCACTCTTTGAACGCTTCGATTCGGTAACCTCAATTTTATCCGATCGCACCGTAGCGAACTCTATTGCGACCGATGCGGGCTTCGAAAAGCGGTCTGTTGAAAGTTCGATTGTCTCTTGTGCCGCGAAAATTATTAGCCACGCAACCAAAGGTCGGCGTTATCCACACATGACAAAATACAGGGATGCTGACCAATGGTAAAACGCTTCCAGCAGCCGACGCCGCAAGAGGTGACGGAATACGCCGCCGAGATCGGGTTCAAGATCGATGGAGAGGCATTCTGCGACAGGTACGATGCGGTCGGCTGGGTCTATGGCCATGCCAGGACTCCAATCAAGAACTGGAAGGCCGTTGTGCGGACATGGAAGCGCAATCAAAATCAGTGGACTTGCGGACAGCCGGTGAAGCCTGCGGTCGATATGCGCGAGCGCTATCTGAAAGAAGCCATGTCCACGACTATTTCGCTTCAGCAGCGCATCCGCTGCGGCCTGCAAACTCCGTCCGGCGGAGATCCAAAAGACGAGCTTTCAAGACTATGGAAAGGCCTGCGCGATAAGCACGGCGAGAAGTTTATCGAGGAACTTAAAGCGAGGTTGAAGCGATGAAAGTTAAACCCATCGGATACTACGGCTGCTCATGTCATCCATTTAATAGCTGGGCAGAGTGTGATGCCGCCCATAAGCAGGTTTTTAAGGTCGGAGATGTAGTTCAAACTCGGTGTAAAAAAAGATCAGGAATTGTGGTCGAAGAAACCGATGAAAAAGGGTTTTGCCTTGTTCGGTTCGGTCAAAATGAATCAGGCATTGAACAAGAAAATTCGGCGGCACTTGAGCCAATAACGAATAACCAATAACAGCATTCATGTGCGAAGAACTCAAAGAGGCCATCGAGCAGTATCTGCTGACCGCACCCGGCGAAGGCTGGGTGAAGTCGGCGGAGCTGTGCGAGCGATTTTCAATCGTCGAGCGCCAGTTGCGCGGCGTGGGCGATAAGCCGGGCCTGTGCAGCGAGTTCGCCATCAGCGGGGACAAAGGGTTCAAGCAT
>CAZSSI010000052.1:0-9248 GCA_964609345.1 uncultured Verrucomicrobiota bacterium
GAAAAAGGATATCAGGTGACAGATCTGACGATTGCGCGACAGCTGGAAATATTGCGCGGCAAGTTATTGGGGAAATAATTTTTTAGACTGAAAGGCTGGTTAAGACACTATGCAATCTATCGTGGCAGACATCGAACAAACCCTTGCGCAATTCCATCCGGAGGCGCATTGCGAGGAAACCGGCAAGGTCATGGAGGTCGGCGACGGCGTGGCCCGGATCGAAGGACTGCGCAACGTACGGTTGAATGAAATGATCGACTTCGGCAACGGCGTGACCGGTCTGGCGCTGAATCTTGAAGAAAACAGCGTGGGTGCAGTGGTGTTGAGCGATGCCGAAACCGTGCGCGAGGGACAAACGGTTCGACTAACCGGACGCCTGCTCGAAGTTCCCTGCGGACGCGCCATGCTTGGCCGCGTGGTGGACCCGCTCGGACGTCCGCTGGACGGCAAGGGGCCGATTGATACAAATGAAATGAATCCGGTGGAGCGCGCGGCTCCTGGAATTATCGGCCGGCAATCTGTTTCCGCTCCGCTGCAGACCGGTATTCTTTCCATCGATGCGGTAATTCCGATTGGACGAGGGCAGCGCGAACTGATTATCGGTGACCGTTCGACCGGAAAGACGACCATCGCAGTGGACACTATTATCAATCAGGCCCGCCTGAACCGCGAGGCGGAACTCGCCGGTGACACCGGCGTTCATCCTGTATTTTCAATTTATGTGGCGATCGGGCAGCGGCAGTCGAGCGTGGCACAGGTCGTGCGTGTGCTGGAAGAGCACGGCGCGCTGAAGTATACGGTGGTGGTCGCGGCCACTGCGGCAGACTCGGCGGCAATGCAATATCTGTCGCCGTTCAGCGGCACGGCGATCGGCGAGTGGTTCATGGATCACGGCATGGATGCGCTGGTGGTGTACGATGACCTCTCCAAACATGCGGTGGCCTACCGGCAGATGTCGCTGGTGCTGCGCCGTCCGTCCGGACGCGAAGCCTATCCGGGCGATATTTTTTATCTTCACAGCCGCCTGCTGGAGCGTTCCGCTTGCATGTCAAAATCATCCGGCGGCGGCACGCTGACTTCGCTGCCGATCATTGAGACGCAGACCGGCGACGTGTCGGCGTACATTCCGACCAATGTGATTTCGATTACGGACGGACAGATTTATCTGGAAAGCGACCTGTTCCATCAAGGTATTCGCCCGGCGATGTCGATCGGGATTTCTGTGTCGCGCGTCGGTTCCGCCGCGCAGACCAAAGCCATGAAAGAAGTGGCCGGGAAAGTGAAGCTGGAGCTGGCGCAGTATTATGAAATGAAAGAGTTCGCCCAGTTCGGTTCTGATTTGGACGCCAAGACGGTTGCGCTGATCGAACATGGACGGCGCATCACCGAGCTGTTCAAGCAGGTCCAATATAATCCCTTCCCGGTTGAAGAGCAGGTGGTTCAGTTGTGGGCGGCTCAGCAGGGATTCTTTAATGACACGCCGGTCGAAAAGACGCGCGAAGTCCGCGCCAAACTCCTCGAGTTCGTCCGGATGCGGCGGAAAGATTTGCTGAAAGAAATCGAGCAGCAGAAAAAACTGACGCCGGAAATCAAGAAGGGCCTCGAAGAGGTTTTGGCCGAATATCAAAGTCTGGCTTAACGGATATCTATGGCAAATTTTCGCGACATCCGCCGGCGCATAAAGTCGATCCGCTCCATGGCCAAAATAACCAAGGCCATGCAGATGGTGTCGATTTCAAAAATGAAGCGGGCTCAGCAGGCGGCATTGTACGGGATTCCGTACGCCGATATGCTGAACGATATTCTGACGCAGGTCACCCAGTATGTCGGCGCCTATCAGCACGGGCTGATGGAACAACGGAACGGTGAACGGAAACTGATCATTCTGGTCGGCACAGATCGCGGACTGTGCGGCTCACTGAACACCAACGTTTTCCGTGAGGTCGCGAAGTATGACCGTGACACGACGCTGTTTGTGACCCTTGGCGCCAAGGCCGCGCAGTTTGTGCAGAAAACCGGACGCTTGCTGATCGTTGACTTCAATTACAGCGATCAGCCGAAACTTTCCGAGGCCAGAATGGTCTGCCGCTTCGTGGCGCAGCTTTTCATGGATGATGAAATAGATAGTGCCGATGTTGCGTTCAGCGACTATATTTCCACATTCAAACAGGTGCCGCTGACGTGGCGTTTCCTGCCGGCGGGGCAATCGCAGGAATCCTTCGATCTGATGCCAGACGCCCTGAAGCATACTAAAATTGAGCAGGCGCAGAAGAGTATGAAGGACATCGGAGAGTTCGATTTTGAGCCGGATGTGCACACGGTTTATGAATCGCTTCTGCTACGCAGTCTGGATTACCAGCTATTGCAGATCATGCGCGAGGTGCGCGCCAGCGAACACAGCGCTCGCATGGTGTCGATGAAACAGGCGACAGATAATGCCCGAGATATGAACAACAGCCTGCAACTGATCTACAACAATCTGCGGCAGGCATCTATTACAAAAGAACTTTTGGAAATCGGCAGTGCCACCGGAACAGACTGATGATCGGGTGGTGGACAACAGAATTTAAATGCAGAAACGAGGCGGGAAAATGAAGCAGGGAAAAATTGTGCAGGTGATCGGGCCGGTCGTGGACGTTGAGTTTGAGAGCACCGCGGATCTTCCGGGTATTTACGAAGCGCTGATCGTGGAACAGGCGGGGATTGACGGCAAGGTGCACAAGCTGGTGCTGGAAGTTCAGCAACACGTTGGCGGGAACTGGGTACGTACGATCGCCATGGGGGCGGCCGAAGGGCTTCAGCGCGGCACGCCGGTTGAGACCACCGGCGGACCCATTACCGTTCCGGTCGGGCAGGGAGTAATGGGCCGCATGCTGAATGTCATCGGCGACCCCGTTGATGAGCGCGGCGAAGTCAAAGCGGAGAAGCGACTTCCTATTCACCGCCATCCGCCTTTGCTGACCGAGCAGTCGAATAAACCCGAAGTGCTGACGACCGGTATCAAAGTGATCGACCTGATCTGCCCGTTTCTGAAAGGCGGTAAAGTCGGTGCGTTCGGCGGCGCCGGCGTCGGCAAAACCGTTGTAATTATGGAGCTGATCAACAACATCGCCAAACTGCACGGCGGCTATTCGGTTTTCGCCGGTGTGGGCGAGCGTTCGCGCGAAGGCAATGACCTTTATCATGAAATGTCCACCGCAGGCGTTATCAATCAGGCGGATCTGGAAAAATCTAAAATAGCTTTGGTCTACGGGCAGATGAATGAACCGCCGGGCGCGCGTATGCGTGTGGCGCTGACAGCCCTGACGGTGGCGGAATATTTTCGCGATGAAAAATTTCAGGACGTACTGCTTTTCATCGACAACATTTTTCGCTTCTCGCAGGCTGGTGCCGAAGTGTCGGCGTTGCTCGGTCGCACGCCCAGTGCCGTCGGGTACCAGCCCACACTCTCCACGGAAATGGGCGAGCTGCAGGAACGGATCACCTCGACGCGCTCCGGCTCGATCACGTCTTTCCAGGCGGTGTATGTACCCGCTGACGACTTGACCGACCCGGCCCCGGCCACAACGTTTGCCCATCTCGACGCGACGATCGTGTTGGAGCGGTCTCTGGCGTCGCAGGGAATTTTTCCGGCAGTCGATCCGCTGGCTTCCAATTCGCGCGCGCTGTCCCCGGATATCGTCGGCGAGGAACACTACAACACAGCGCGCGGCGTTCAGGCTGTTCTCCAGCGCTATAAAGAACTGCAGGACATTATTGCCATTCTGGGTATCGACGAGCTTTCGAATGAAGACAAGGTCATTGTTGGCCGGGCCCGTCGTATTCAGAAATTTTTGAGTCAGCCGTTCACAGTGGCGGAA
Organism: uncultured Verrucomicrobiota bacterium; assembly: GCA_964609345.1. Classification (GTDB taxonomy): domain Bacteria; phylum Verrucomicrobiota; class Kiritimatiellia; order Kiritimatiellales; family Tichowtungiaceae; genus Tichowtungia. Next base: position 3,861 of record CAZSSI010000052.1, read on the forward strand.
GTGTTTACCGGACAGCAGGGCCGGCAGGTGACCGTTCAGGAAACCGTCCGCGGGTTCAAAGAAATTCTCGAAGGCCTGCATGATGCGGTGCCGGAATCTAATTTTTATATGAAGGGCGGCATCGCGGAAGCGATTGAAGGGATTTGATCATGACAGCACTGATGAAGGTGAAAATCATTACGCCGAAAGAAGTCGCCTACGACGGAACGGCTCTGGCCGTTACCATACCGGCAGAGCAGGGCGAAATGCAGGTGTATCAAGGACACATCTCTGTGCTGGCGCGTGTCACAAAAGGGATTGTACGCATCGAAAACTTCAGCACAGAACCGGTTAGTTTTGCAGTGGATGAAGGGTTTTTTCGCGTGACGCAAGATGAAGTCAGTCTGCTCATTGACACACTTCAGGCGGTGCAATCTGCCAGCACATAATTGCGCGGATATTCACGAACCATCGGCTATACTTAATTATTATTGCATTTCACCTTGCGCGCTTTCTGTGTTTGCAGTAAGAATTCCCTAACAAAAAGGGGCCGAACAAAGGCCGGAAACAGAAACAACAGTGTAACAGGAGAATCCGCAATGGCAAAAGCAGCAACCAAGTCTCAGATCATCGCCAAGATTGCCGAAGACGCCGGCATCAGCAAAGTTCAGGCAAAATCTGCCCTCGAATCCATCATCGCTCAGGCCTATAAAGGTGCTGCCGCTGGCTTCACCGTTCCGGGTCTTGGCAAACTGGTCAAAGTAAAACGGAAAGCCCGTATGGGTCGTAACCCTGCCACAGGCGCGACAATCAAGATTGCCGCCAAGACGGTTCTCAAATTCCGCATCGCCAAAGCCGCTAAGGACGCTGTCCTCGGCTAAGCGTTCAGACGGAACGAAAGCAGCCGCCCCGTAAAGGGCGGTTGTTTTTTTTTGGCTTGCTGAATTCCGTTTATCCGGATAAACAGATTTATATGACTATTATTCAAAAATTGAAAACAACCGGATACCCGCTGATTTCCGTGGAATTTTTTCCGCCAAAGACAGAGGCGTCGCAGAACGCCTTCCATAAAGGGGCTGTCGAATTGATCGGACTGAAGCCCGATTTTGTTTCGGTTACCTGCGGCGCGGGCGGTTCTGCCGCAGGCCCCACGCTTGAAATCTCAAAGCAGCTGTGTGGGCTCGGCTATGACACGGTTATGCCACACTGCACTTGTGTTGGCGTGTCGCGCGACGAACTGGCTCTTTCAACCGATGCGCTGATTGAACAAGGGTTTCAGAACATCATGGCGCTGCGCGGCGACCCGCCGCGCGGAGAAAAGTTTTTCAACCCGACGAAGGATGGTTTCCGCTACGCGGCCGAACTGGTTGCCTTTCTACGTGACCGTCACCCGTCGCTTTGTATCGGCGTGGCTGGGTATCCGGAAAAACATCCGGAATCGTATAACAAGACAGATGATATCCGGCGGCTCAAGGAGAAGGTGGACGCCGGCGCCGACTTCATCACGACGCAGTTATTTCTTCATAACCACGTCTACTTTGAGTTTGTCGAGGCGTGCCGCGCGGCAGGCATCACCGTACCGATAGTACCGGGACTGTTGCCGATCATTTCGCTGGAACAGATCAACCGGATGCGTACCTTCTGTGAATTCCATGTGCCGGATGAACTTCTGAGGAATCTCGATGCAGCGAAGGATAATCCACTCAAAATGGAACGCGTCGGACTGTATTGGGCGATCGAGCAAATTTCGGAACTGGTTGAAGGATGTGCTCCGGGCATTCATCTCTATCTGCTCAATCGCGCCAAGACCGCGTTCTATCCCGAACTCTTCGCCTGTCTCTCGCGTGTTCGCGGCGGGTAGGTTTCAATGTTTGGAACCGCCTTCACAAAACTTCGGCGCGTTGCAGAAAGAAGTTTCCAAACGGCGGGAAAAGTGGCATATGTTTCTCCGATGTTCAGAAAAGCCATAACTCTAATTCTGTTCGCCATTGTACTTTCCGGGTGCTCGACGCCCAAGTATGAGGACGGCACGAAGCGTGAATACTCCGACATGCCCTGGAATACGCCTGCCCGCTGGGAAGGTTCGATGAATGTTCCCGGCATGAGCGGATACGAGTAGTCGTCCTATTTCTGCAGGATGCGCAGCATCCGGCGTAGCGGCTCGGCCGCGCCCCACAACAGCTGGTCGCCGCAGGTGAATGCGGCGAGATATTCCGGCCCCATCTTCATCTTGTGAATGCGTCCGACCGGAACCGTTAGTGTTCCGGAAATTGCTGCGGGCGTCAGGCGGGCGAGCGTTTCCGCTTTGGTGTTGCCAACCACATCTACCCATTCGTTGTCGTTGCGGATGATTTCGATGATCTCCTCAAGCGGAATATTTTTATTCAGTTTGATCGTGAGACCCTGACTGTGGCAACGCATGGCACCGATTCGTACACAAAGGCCGTCGATCGCGATGGGTGTCGTGGTTCCCAGAATTTTATTGGTTTCGGCAAAGCCTTTCCATTCCTCTTTGGTCTGACCGTCTTCAACCGCTTTGTCAATCCACGGAATCAGCGAACCGGCCAGTGGCGCGCCGAAGTGCTGCGTCGGGATTTCTTTTCCGCGCAGCGCGGCGGTCACGTTGCGGTCGATGTCGAGAATCGCAGAAGCCGGAGTCGACAGGTCCGCAGACGCGGTCTGGTGTAGCGTTCCCATCTGGCTGAGCAGTTCGCGCATATGCTGCGCGCCGGCACCGGAGGCGGCCTGATAGGTCATGGAGGAAAGCCATTCGACCAGTCCGGCTTTGAAAAGCCCGCCGATGGCCATCAGCATCAGGCTGACGGTGCAATTGCCGCCGATAAAATCCTTTTTACCGTCGGCGAGGGCGTTGTCGATCACCGGACGGTTGACCGGGTCGAGAATGATCACGGCATCTTTGCTCATGCGCAGAGTTGATGCGGCGTCAATCCAGTATCCGTTCCAACCGGAAGCGCGCAGCTTACTATGAACTGCCGTCGTATAGTCGCCGCCCTGGCAGGTGATGATGGTATCCATGGCGCTGAGCGCATCAAGGTCTGAGGCATCGAGGAGGAGCGATTTGCCCTTTCCGACGTTCGGGGCGGACTGCCCGGCCTGTGATGTGGTGAAAAAGACCGGATCAATTGTCGCAAAATCATTTTCCGCCAGCATGCGTTCCATCAGCACGGAACCGACCATGCCGCGCCATCCAACTAAACCTGTCTTCATCATGTGTTTTCTCCACCCTTAAAAGGCGGTCACGGTATTTGATTTAAAAACCGAACGCAAGCCGCTATTGTTTACGGATTATGACCTTTTCCTTGTTTTTAGCTGAAATACTGCCGTCGGCCAAACCATTCTGGGAATACAGTAGCCCGCCTCTGGGCACGGTGGCCTCCGGTCTTTTTTTTCTGTTGCTGATCTGTCTCGGCATTACTGCGGATATCGGTCTGGTTTTGTATTGGATGAAACGGCCCGTTCGGGTGCCTGAACTATCCACAAATCTTTCCAGCCGTGTGCTTCCGTGGCAACTGATACTGATTTTTTTCGGCGGTGTGATCGGATTTTATCTGCTGACGTCGTGGCTCTATCTGCTGATGTTTCCGCGCGGCGAAGTCGAGCCGCATACGGTGATTTTCCAGACCCTGTTTTTTCACTTGCCGGTACTGGGGCTTCTCGGTCTGCTGTTTCATATCGCTGGCATTCGAGGCCGCGAACTGTTCGGACTGCATTGGAAAAAAGCTCCGGCGCTGCTGGGCCTTTCGGTGATTTTTTATCTGGCGGCGCTTCCACTGCTCTGGCTGTGCAGCGCGCTTTACCAAATTCTGCTCCACCAATTCGGGTGCGATTTTTTTCTGCAAGACGTTGCGCAGGTGCTGACGGCACCGGCGTCCTGGCCGGTTCGTACGGCACTTTTTTTCATCGTCGTCATCGTCGCCCCGGTCTTCGAAGAGATTGTTTTCCGCGGCGTACTGCTTCCGTTCATGGTTCGCCGCACCGGCTTCTGGCCGGGCATCCTGTTGATCTCCTTAATCTTCGGCGGAATGCATTTTCACCTGCCGTCGCTTTTTCCGCTTTTTCTGCTTTCAGTCCTGTTCAGTCTGGCCTACGCCCGCACCCAATCGTTGCTGGTTCCAATCGGAATGCACGTCCTGTTCAACGGGGTTACCGTGGTGCTACTTTTGATGATGGGCGGATAAAGCGGAGTTTTTGTTTGCAAGCGGCTCGTGGAAGGGTAAAAAGCAGGGCTTTTATTGACGGTTTTCTGGGAGAAATATGAATTTACTCGGCATTGATATCGGCGGAACCAAGATGGCTCTTTCCATCGGAAACGAGCGCGGAGAAATCCTGGTCGACCAGCGGTTCCCTACAGACCGGGACAATCCTCGGAAAACGCTGACGCAGGCAGTCGAAGCTGCCGAAGAACTGATTGCCAAAGCCGGTCTCACCGTCGAACAGATCGACGCCATCGGCATCAGCGCACCCGGCCCGATGTGTTCCCGCCGCCGCATGATTCTTCAACCGCCGAATATGAAAGGCTGGGATCACTTCAAAGTCGGCGACTTTTTTGAAAATCATTTCAAGCGCCCGACCTTTATGCAGAACGACGCCAACGGTGCCGGACTGGCCGAATATTGGTTTGGGTCCTGCAAAGGCAAAGACCTGATTTACCTCACCATGAGCACTGGCATCGGCGCGGGCATTATCAGCAATGGACTGTTGATTGCCGGCACCAATGATCTCGGCGGCGAAGTGGGGCACATGACGCTCGACCTGAACGGCCCGCTGTGCGGCTGCGGGAAAACCGGTTGCTGGGAAGCCTATTGCGGCGGCAAAAATTTTGCCGATCAGGTGCGGGCTGACATCGCCAGCGGTGTGCAGACGTCAATTCTCAAAGAAGCGGGCGGCGACCCGGCGAAAATCGGTATGCAGGAAGTCCGCGCCGCCATTCGTGCCGGCGATCCCTACGCCTGCAAAAAGTGGGACGTCTTTATTGAAAAAATGGCACAAGCAGTCGGCATTTTGCTACAGACGCTCAACCCCGAAGCGATCGTTATGGGCACGCTGGCTATACACGGCGGCGACCTTTTTATTCCGCAGATGATGGAGCGCCTGCCAAAATATGCCTGGAAGGGCGCGATGGACGTCTGCCGGATTGAAGCCAGTGTGCTCACCAACATCGGCGAACTGGCCGCTATCGCTGTGGCCATCGACGGGATCCGCCATTTGAACAAAGGATAACATCATGCTCGATATTAAATTCATTCGCGAAAACCCTGACGCCGTAAAAAAAGCGCTCGCCACCCGCAAAGCCGACGCCGACATTGACGGACTGCTCGGCCTCGATGCCGCCCGCCGCGCCGCCATTACCGAAGCGGAAGAACTGAAAAGCGAACGCAACGCCGCCTC
>CAZSSI010000053.1:0-9237 GCA_964609345.1 uncultured Verrucomicrobiota bacterium
CTAGAGCATTTGCGACATCCTGCGAAGTAACCTGATGATCTTTGCGGACGTAGGCCGAAAGAAGTGAGCGGTCGCAGATGGTGTTGATCTGGCGGGGAATCCCGTTTGCACGACCGTGAATCTGCTCAATGGCAGCGCCTTGGAATATGCCGCCGGGGTCAGCCGCTCCGGCAACTTTCAGGCGATGCTGGATATAGAGAGCGGTTTCAACCGTGCTGAGCGGTTCGAGGTCACAGTGTACCATCACCCGCTGGCGGAGCTGGCGCAGGGCGGGCTGACGTAATCGTTCTTTGAGTTCCGGCTGACCGGAAAGAATAATCTGCATGAGTTTGTGCTGGTCCGTTTCCAGATTTGAGAGCATTCGCACTTGTTCCATAAGTTGCGGCTCAAGATTTTGTGATTCATCGATGATGACGGCAACATTTTCACCTTTTTCCAGACATTGAAGCAGGAAACGGTTGAGCTGAGCGATGTGTACCAGTTTATCGCCGCCCTTTGGCTCAATATTCAGGTCGAGCAGAATGGAGCGGACAAGCTGGGTGACAGTAATCGAAGGGTTGAAAATGAACGCGGAATGGGTGGTGCCGGGCAGATTGTTGAGTACCGAACGGCAGATGGTTGTTTTGCCGCAGCCGACTTCGCCGGTGAGGACAATAAACCCTTTGCGGTGCTCGACACCGTAAAGCAGGGAGTCGAAGGCTTCGCGGTGGCGCTCAGAAAAGAAAAGGAAACGCGGATCAGGCGTCACGTTGAACGGAAATTCTTTAAGCTGGAAGAAGTCTAAATACATTGGCGGCCCATTATAAGGAAACGGTCGAGCGCCGCCTCAAAATTTCGCTGTTTTTTTTGGTGAAATTTTTTGATAGCAGCTTCGGATCCATAAAACGCGAGCAGTTTAGCCGAAGAACTGCGCGTCGACAACGGCTTTCAGCGCAGACTTAACCGCGAGCCGCTTTCTTCGGGAAATGGGCGCGAAGCCGGATAAACCACGGTTTCTTTTCCATCCAGACGGTAAACCGCTTCGAACAGCGCATAAAGCAGAGGATGGCCGCCAGAAAAAACGGCAACTGCGGAACGACAGGAAGCATCAGGCCGATTATTCCCAGAAGTACGAAAAGCACGCCTGCCGCCAGCCAGAGTCCGCGATGGAAATGTTTAAGCATGGAATATTGGATTGTTGGATTGATGGATGAATGGAAGAGGCGGGGTCTGTATCTGATTGCGCAATAATCCATTAATCCGTTCTCCTTACGGACACCGTCCCGGAAAGTTGAGTCCGAGCATCGGATCAAAGCCGAACATCAGATTCATATTCTGCAACGCGTTGCCGGCCTGACCTTTCATCAGGTTGTCGATGTGCGAAATAATCCGCAACCGGTTGTTGCGTTCGTCAACATCCACGATCAGATTGCAGAAATTGGTTCCGCTGACCTGCGCGGTGCCAATGGCGGCTTTATTGTCGAAAATCCGCACGAACGGCTTGTCGGCGTAAAACGACTTATAGGCTTCCATCAGCTGTTTCGCGCTCATGGTTTCGTTCAGGTTGGCGTAAAGGCAGGAAAGAATTCCCCGGCAAAGAGGAAGAACCTGCGCGGTCATGGTGACCCGGATGGTTTTGCCCGCCAGCGCGCTCAGTTCCTGCTCGATTTCCACCATATGCTGGTGTCCGGCCAGCTTGTAGGCGTTAATCTGTTCATACCGGGCCGGATAATGGAACGTGGCCGCCGGTTTTTTACCTGCGCCGGAGACGCCGGTTTTGCAGTCGCAGATGACACTTTTCGGATCAATCAGTTTCCCTGCCGCCGCCGGAGCAAGACCGAGGATACAGCTCACAGCGAAGCAACCGGGATTACCGGCCAGTTTCTGTTTTTTGCCGAACGGATGGAGTTCGGAAAGTCCGTACACTGTTTGCGGAAGAAGTTCCGGCGCGGCATGGACGGGATTTTTGCCGATGAATGTCGCGTACGCGCTGTATTTTTCCGGCGTGGTAAACCGGAAGTCGCCGCTGTAGTCCACCACATGCGCGCCTTTGGCCAGTTCGGCGGCGGCAGCCTGCATGCCGACGCCGTCGGGAGTGGAGAAAAACACGGCATCGTAAGCTTCCTGCGCTTTCGGGTCGTCCGGCGTCCGGATCAGCTCCTCACAAAAGCCTTTCAGATGGGGATAAAGATCGCTCATCTTCATGCCCGTTTCGGTGGCAGCCACCAGACAATCAATCTTGAATTCCGGATGTTGCAGAAGCAGCTCCGTAATACCTACTCCGCCGTAACCGCCCGCACCGACAATCTTTACACTCTTCATTTTGAAATCTCCGCTCGCCTTGGTTGCGAATCCCGCTAATATAGACACTGCGTTTGCAGTGCCAAGAACTAAAGAGAAGGGACATACTGTTGAAAATCGGCATCATATCCGATACGCACGGTCAGGTGGACATGGCGTTGGCCGCCGCCCGTGAATTTATTTTCCGCGGGATCGAGGCGGTTTTTCACTGCGGCGATGTCGGCTCCGAAATGGTTCTCACCGAGATGGCCTCGCTTTTTAAGGAAATCGATATTCCTCTTTACGTCGTGCTCGGCAACACCGACAGCCACACCGATCTCCGGTTTTTCCCTGACGACATCGGAGTCAACCTGCTCGGGCGTTTCGGCGAACTGAATTTGGCCGGGCGCAAAATTGCCATATTGCACAGCGACGATGAACAGTTGCTTTTTAAAACGGTTGAATCTCAAAACTATGACTATGTTCTGTTTGGACACACGCATGTTTGCCACGATGAAAAATGTCAGAAAACCCGGATGGTAAATCCCGGGGCCGCCGGACGGGGAATGCATCCGTCCTGTGCCGTTCTCGATCTGGTTGATGACGCCGTCACCTTTTTCAGTATCCGTCGTAACGAATAGACCGGAGGACACGACCATGAAAAGCCCACTGAAAGCCTATGAGAATATCCCGTTTCTGTGTAGCGAACATTGCCGTCCGGTGCGGCTTCAGCTCGAATATCTTCATCCAGAAGTGATGATGCAAAAAGAGAATGTCAAATCCACCATCGTGCTGTTCGGCAGCGCACGGATTCCGGCTCCGGAGAATGCCAACGCATGCGAAAACCGAAAACTTGCCGAGTTGACTCCGTTTTATGAAGAGGCGCGCAAACTGGCACGAATCGTTAGTACCAGTTGTCAGACCAACCATGAATGTGAATACGTCATCATCACCGGCGGCGGCGGTGGCGTCATGGAGGCTGGCAACCGCGGCGCACACGACGTGGGTTGCAAATCCATTTCACTCAACATCACTCTGCCGCATGAACAGGAACCCAACTCGTACGTAACAGAAGATCTTTGCTTCCAGTTTCACTATTTCAGCATGCGGAAAATGCATTTCATGCTGCGCGCCAAGGCGGTCTGTATTTTCCCCGGCGGCTTCGGCACGTTCGATGAACTATTCGAAGCGCTCACCTTGATCCAGACCGGCAAGATTCTTCCAATGCCGGTGATTCTCTTCGGTACAGAACATTGGAAACGGATGATTGATTGGGACTACCTGGCCGAATGCGGACTCATCGGTCCGAATGATCTCGACCTGCTCACCTTCTGCGACACCGCCGAAGACGCGTGGAACGCCATCACCTCATTTTACAAGGCCAGCTAACAGCCAGAGGCTCATGCCGAGGGTGAGGGCGGTTTTAAGGAAGAGGACGGCGAGGCGCGCCCAGACGGTTCCCCATGCAATGTGCGCGGCCTGTTCGTGATGTTTCAGCCGGTTCCATTCGACGAGGAACGCCGCGCCAAAGGAGCCGATCAGCATTCCAGCAAAGGTTCCAAGGATTGGAAAAATCCCCGAACCGATGATCGCGCCGACCAGTCCGCCAATCAGCGCGGCAAGTCCGGCTAGTTTTGAGCCGCCGCGTTTCTGCACTCCGAGGAAGCCCGCCAGAGCTTCGAACCCTTCGACGCCGATACAGATCGATGCGAAAACAATCAGCGTTCCAATGTTTGGAAACCCAATCGAGACCCGGGTGATGAGCGCGGCCAGTAGAACCAGCCACGTGCCGGAAAACGTCAGCATCGAGAGCATTAATCCAAGCAGACAGAGCAGGGCGGTCAGGATGATCAGGAGGGTTTGCATTTTTTTGTTTGGGGGTGCGGGTGTATGGGAGTAAGGGAGTTTTTGTCTACACCCATACTCCACAACTCCCTTACTCCATTACCTTTCGTATTCGATGTACCAAGTCCTTTTTGGAGAGTCCCGTGACTAGAACGGCTTTGTTTCGGCCGGTCTCGCCGGAGGCGATGGAAAGCTGTGCGCGGGGAATGTCCAAAGTATCACTGAGGAAGCGGATGAGCGCCAGATTGGCTTTGCCTTCGACCGGCGGTGCCTGTAAGCGGACTTTCAGGGCGTCGCCGTGAACGCCCTGAATCTCGTTTTTCGAGGCGCGCGGCACCGCCCGGACGGGCAGCAGAAGTCCTTTAGATGTTTCTCGAATCCAGTCCATAGTTGATACCGCCGGAACATTAGGTTAAAACCCGACATCCGTTAATTCAATAAGGAGACAAATGGCCGCAAAAATTTTAGATGGTAAAGCGATTGCGCAGGACATCCGCGCTGAACTCAAGACCCGGGTGGCAGAACTGAAGAAGCAGGGGATTGTTCCCGGTCTCGGCGTTCTGCTGGTCGGTGACGATCCGGCATCGCGCTCCTATGTGACGGCCAAAGAAAAAGCCTGCGAGGAAACCGGTCTCTATTCCCGCGAGATTAAACTGCCTGCCACGGCTTCGCATAAGGAGATTCTGGATGTGGTCAACGCGTTCAACGCCGACAAGCAGATCGACGGGATTCTCGTCCAGCTTCCGCTGCCGGATTCCTCTATGGAGCAGTCGGTGATTGAAGCAATCAATCCGGACAAAGACGTGGACGGCTTTCATCCGGTTAATGTGGGCCGCATGATGCTCGGCCTGCCAGCTTTTCTACCCTGCACGCCGCACGGCGTTCTGCAAATTCTGAAACGTTCCGGAATCAAAACGTCCGGTGCGCATGTGGTGGTGATTGGACGGAGCAATATCGTGGGTCGTCCGCTGGTCAATTTGCTCAGCCAGAAAAGCGAGATGGGCGACGCAACGGTGACGATGTGTCACACCCGTACAAAAAATATGGCCGAACTGACCCGGCAGGCCGACATTGTCGTCGCCGCCGTCGGACGTCCGAACACCGTGACCGCCGATATGATCAAGCCCGGCGCGGTGGTGATTGATGTCGGCGTCAACCGTATCGAAGACGCAACGAAAAAAAACGGTTTCCGTTTAGCCGGTGACGTGGATTATGCCGCCGTGTCTGAAAAAGCCTCGGCCATTACGCCGGTGCCGGGCGGCGTCGGGCCGATGACAATTACGATGTTGCTGGCCAATACGGTTGAGTCGGCCGTTCGCCGACACGGGGCAAAGTAAAATTATGCGCATACTCAACCGCTATATCGTTCTGGACTATCTGGTGATTTTTCTGGGCGCGCTGGGTCTCATTACGTTTGTGATGACGGCCGGTGCGCTGATTAAGGCAGTTGATCTGATGGCGCGCGGCATTTCTCCGATGCTGATCGTGAAATTCTTTTTTCAGAATATTCCGTACATCCTTTCGTTTTCGATGCCGATCAGCACGCTGTTCGCCGCACTCCTGCTGTTTGGCCGTCTTTCGATGGACAGCGAGATCAGCGCGATGAAAAGCTGCGGTATCAGTCTGTGGCGGCTCACTTCTCCGCTGATTTTACTTTCGATGTTGTTCAGCTTTATCTGCATCTACATCAACTGCGAAGTGGCACCCGCCGCCAAATACGCCAACAAGGAACTGTTGCGCACGGCCGGCGTGGAAGAGCCGATCAATCTGCTTGAAGAAGGGCGGTTCATCCGCGATTTCCCCGGCCTGATGATTTATGTCGGACGGAAAAACGGCACAGTCGTCAAAGATGTGGTGGCTTATGAGCTGGATAAAGACGGTGGAATCAAGCGCAGTGTGCGCGCCAAAAACGGGGATATTGCGGCGGATAACACCAATCGTCTGCTGACCGTAAAACTCTACGACGTGCGCATTGAAGTTCCGGACGCCAAAGATCCGCACGATGTTTCCAAAACCACTTACGTCAACGCTCAGTATTATCCGATCAAGCTCGATTTTGAGAAGGTTCTGAAGGGCAAGCCGACCGTGAAGAAACGGGGTCAGATGCAGATGGGCGAGCTGATCGACCGTATCCGCAGTGTTGAGCGCGACTTCCCGATGATTTCGGCGGCGGATCGGCTGGTTGAAAAGACCAAGTTGATCGTGGAAGCCAATCAGCGCGTTTCCATTGCCATCGGCTGTTTCAGTTTCATGCTGATCGGCATTCCGCTTGGCGTTAAGTCGCATCGCAAGGAGTCGTCAATCGGCATGGTGCTCAGTCTGGTGGTTGTCTTTGCCTACTATCTTTTTATCGTGGTCGCCAAAGCGCTGGCAGACTATCCGGCACTTCACCCGAACTTGATTCTGTGGATTCCGCTGATTGTCGCGCAGCTCTCCGGGATATGGCTGATTAAGCGCTCCAGTTAAACCTGCGGGCTTCCAAAATATTTTTTGCGAAAATAAAGCGACACGTTCACTAGTCCGATCAATACCGGCACTTCCACCAGCGGCCCGATCACGGCCGCGAACGCCGCACCGTGATTGATTCCGAATACACCCACTGCGACGGCGATCGCCAGCTCGAAGTTGTTGCTGGCCGCTGTGAAAGAAAGGGTTGCTGACTTGGCGTAGTTGGCGCCGGCCTTGGCACTCATCCAGAAACTCACCAGAAACATCACTACGAAATAAATCAGCAGCGGCACGGCGATTAAAATCACATCTCCGGGTCTGGCGATAATTTTCTGACCTTGCATGGAGAACATCACCACGATGGTGAAGAGCAGGGCGATTAGCGTGATCGGCGAGATCCTCGGGATGAATTTCGTGTGGTACCATTCCTTCCCTTTCGCTCTCACCAGAAAGAAACGGGTGAGTATTCCGGCGATGAATGGAATGCCAAGGTAGATCAACACGCTCACCGCAATCTGCCGGATTGTGACATTCACCACCGCGCCGGAAAGTCCGAGCAGCGGCGGAAGTTTCGTGACGAACAGCCAAGCGTAGAGACTGTAGAAGAACACCTGAAAAATCGAATTGAACGCCACAAGCCCCGCGCAATATTCCGTATCGCCTTTCGCCAGATCGTTCCACACGATCACCATCGCGATGCAACGCGCCAGACCGATCATAATCAGTCCGATCATAAACTCAGGACGGTCGTGCAGGAATACAACGGCTAGCGCCGTCATGAGAATCGGCCCGACGACCCAGTTCTGCAGTAAACTCAACCCGAGAATTTTTCGGTCGCGGAAGACGTCGCCCAGTTCGTCGTACTTCACCTTTGCCAGCGGCGGATACATCATTAGAACAAGGCCGATGGCAATCGGTATGCTGGTTTGCGTGCCTGCCGGTCGCAGCGAACCGATCCAGGTTCCAAAGGCAGGCACAAAGTAGCCAAGCAGTACGCCGACACCCATCGCCAGAAAAATCCACAGCGTCAGAAACCGATCAAGGAACGACAGACGTTTAATAATTCCTTCACTCATTTTTCCAGTCCTTTCGGAAGGGTTTCAATAAAGGTTTTGATTTCATCCCGTACACGGCGGTAGCAGTTCAGCTTTTCTTCTTCACCGGTCACCAGTGCGGCCAATTTTGGCGGATCGTCGAATCCGACGTGGACGATTTTCGCTTTGCCGGGGAAAATCGGGCAGTGCTCGTTGGCATGACCGCAAACGGTAATGACATAATCGAACGGCATGTGCAGCAGATCGGCGACGTTTTCCGATTTGTGTTTGGAAATATCCACGCCTGCCTCGGCCATCACTTTGACGGCGTTTGGATTAAGTCCGTGCGTTTCTATACCCGCCGAGTACGCTTCGAGTTCATCGCTTTTCAGCGCCCGCGCCCAGCCTTCGGCCATTTGGCTCCGGCAGGAATTGCCGGTACATAGGAAAAGTATTTTCAGTTTTTTCATGATCAGTTCTTTTTAACCCGCTGTGTAAACCAGGTAGAGACCGGCCAGCAGAACCAGAATCCCGCAGGCTTTGCGAAGGCGCATGGCTCCTTTTGAGGCTTCATTCCAGTTCCGGTATTTCCGGATAATTCCGGTCGACATTCCGGCCAGCACAATGACGGCGCAATGCCCGATTCCGTACAGCAAGAGAATCAACAGCGCATAAAGCGGGGCGGTAGCGCTCAGCTTGAAGGTTACGGCGAGAACCGGCGCCATAAATGCGAAGGTGCACGGGCCGAGTGCAATACCGAAAACGAAGCCGGTGCAGAAAGACGCCCAGAGACTGCCGGATTTAACTTTTCTCTGTTCCGGCTTTGTCCAGGGTCTGGACAGAACGCCAAGCAGTTGCAGACCCATCACGAAGAAAATCGCTGCGGCGATATAATTTCCATATCGCCCGATATCGCCAAGAATCCGTCCGGCCAGTGCGGTAAGCAGTCCGATCAGCGCAATGCTTAGCAGAATGCCAACGGCAAACAGCACGGAGATAGTAAAGACCCTACGCGGCGACACGTCGCTTTGACGGTCAACCAGTCCGATAATCAGTGGAAGGCTCGCCAGATGACAGGGGCTCAGCAAAATGCTAAGCACACCCCATGCAAACGCCGCCGCAAGCACCAGATGGCCGGAACCCTCAATCGCACGGGTTAATTGGGTGAAGAGTTCAGTCATAAGCTAACTCCCAGCTCGACCCATTTTTTCAGAATGTCTTCTTTCGAAATAAAACCTTCATGACGGAACAGCTCCTTGCCCTGTGCATCGAAAAAGATCTGGGTCGGAATCATCCGGACGGCGTGCCGCTCAGCAAGTTCTGTATTTTCCCGTGCGTCCACAAATTGAATCTTCAGCTTCCCGTCATACTCCTGAGCCAGTTCGTCGAGTATGACATCCATCATTTTGCAGGTGGCGCACTGTCCGGAACCAAAATCAATCAGCTTTGGCAACGGACGCTCGGTGCCTGTTTGGGCGGGGGGCATAAACGGAACGGTCTGTGGACCGGTGACTTTTGCCGCAACATATTCGGCAGGGACTTTGCAGACGCCGTCCTCACAGGCGGGTGCCCGGCGCTTCATAAACTTCTGAAATTCTACTGTGGCGACAACCGCCACAATGAGCAACCCGACCGTCATAAACTTTTGTCT
>CAZSSI010000054.1:0-5394 GCA_964609345.1 uncultured Verrucomicrobiota bacterium
TTGATCTTTCAAATTTTAGCCCGCCCGGTCAGGCAACAAGTTTCCGATCCGTTAAACAAAATAATAAAGGGCGCTCAGGATGGTGCTGGTGTATTCCACCTTCACTTTAGGGCGCCCACCTTGTAAACAAGGGTTCGGAAATGAGCCTCTCCGGCACGGGCTCTTTCTTTTGCGTTCCTCCCGGAACGCGGGTTGATGGAATGCTGGAATACTGGATTAATGTGAAGTTTATCCACCCGTGCTCCCTTCAATCTGTTCTTCCGCCATTCCATCATTCCTCTATTCCAATATTCCAGTTCCCCTCTTTTCGTGGTTGAATCTCCTCCATGGAACTTTTTGATGAAAAACCGTCTGGATCGCCGAAGACCGGCGCAGGCACTGCGCCGCTGGCGGCTAGGATGCGTCCGCGCACGCTCGATGAAATCGCCGGGCAGGATCATATTCTTGGCGCAGGCAAGCTGCTGCGCCGCGCAATTGAGGCCGACCGGATTTCCAGCGTCATTCTCTACGGCCCGCCCGGCTGCGGCAAAACCTCGCTAGCCGAAGTCATCGCGCTCGTCACCGATCGCCGGTTCGAGCGCACCAGCGGTGTGCTGGCAAATATCGCCATTCTGCGCAAACTGCTGGAACAGGCCGCCGGATGGAAAAAAATCCATAAACAGGACACGATTCTTTTCATCGATGAAATCCACCGCTTCAACAAAGCGCAACAAGATGTACTCCTGCCCTACGTCGAAAGCGGCGACATCATTCTGATCGGCGCGACGACGCATAATCCGTTCTTTTTCATCAATACGCCGCTCAACTCACGCTCACAAATTTTCCAGCTCAACCCGCTGAGCGAAGAAGCGATCAAAACGGTGCTGAAGCGCGCCATGGAACATCCGGCGGGACTCAGCGGATTGGTCACCGCCGACGACGATGCGCTGGCGCATTTGGCAACGGTCTGCGAAGGCGATGCGCGGCGCGCGCTGAATGCGCTTGAAATCGCCGCGCTGACCACGCCGCCCGGAGAAAACGGTATCGTCCATCTGACGCGGCATGAAACAGAAGAATCGGTGCAGAAAAAAGCGGTTTCGTACGACCACGACGAAGACGAACACTACGACACGATTTCGGCTTTCATCAAGAGCGTGCGCGGCTCCGATCCGAACGCGGCGATCTACTGGCTGGCGAAAATGATTTATGCCGGTGAAGACCCGCGCTTTATCGCGCGACGGCTGGTGATTCTCGCCTCCGAAGACATTGGCAACGCCGATCCGCGCGGACTGTCGATTGCCACGTCGGCGATGCAGGCGGTTGATTTTGTCGGCATGCCGGAATCTCGTATTATTCTGGCTCAGGCGACGACCTATCTGGCTTGCGCGCCGAAGAGCAACGCGAGTTATCTGGCGATCGACGCGGCACTGGCGGATGTGGAAACCGGCCGCACGCTGCCAGTCCCGGATCATCTGAAAAACGCGCCGCATCCCGGCAAGGGCGATGTGAAGTACAAATACGCCCACGACAGCAAGGATCATTTTGTCGATCAGGAGTATGTGCCGACCGATCGGATTTATTATGCGCCGACCGATCAGGGTTATGAAGAGATCCTCAAGAAACGGCTGGCGTTCTGGGATTCGTTACGAAAGAAAAAGAAATGACGAAGGCAGAAATACGCGCACAAATCGCCGTGCACCGCCCGGATTTCCAAACCTTGAAAAAAATGAGCGCTGCGGTTGTTCAAAAGTTCCAAACTCTGGAACTTTTTAAATCGGCGCACGCAGTCGGAGCCTACATGCCGCTGGCTGACGAGGTGGACATCGCCCCTCTTTTCCAATATTTGGAAAAAACATTTTACATTCCGGCGTTCGACGGGTTTTCTGGAACTTATCGGATGGCACGGCTGACGGCAGAGCTCAAAAGGGGCCGCTTTGGCATTCCCGAGCCGGCGGTTCCGGTGTTTGCGACGGAAGATGAGCTGGACCTGATCCTTGTGCCGGGCGTGGCATTTGACCGCGTCGGCCGACGGGTCGGGCGCGGCGGCGGGTTTTACGACCGTTTGCTGCCGCAGTACCGCGCTGTACGCGCCGGTATTTGTTTCGACTTCCAGTGTTTAGAAGCCGTTCCGGCAGAAAAACATGATATCCGGATGAGCTGGGTGGTAACAGAGGCTCAAATTCTTAATTTGCGATGAACAGTTAGACAAGCAAGGCTGTCGGAGCTATTCTCCTATTTACAAAAACAAAACTCTGAAAAGAAAGTACTTCCATGGACAGTTTAGAAATCTGGTGGGCTGGAATGCAGGATTTCGCACTCAGTATCGGGTTCGTTATTCTCGGTTTCTTCTTTCACGCTTATCTGACCCGCACCAATGCGGTAGCGGCCAGTCATCGGGGCTCAGTCATCTTGGAAGAGGCGAAAAAGCATGCTGAGGCGATAATACATGAAGCGGGCGTAGAAGCCCGCGAAGAAGTGCTCAAGGCGCGCGAACGGGCCGAAAAGGAGCAGGAAACCAAGCGCCAGAGTATTATCGCGCTCGAAGACCGCGTCGTCGCCCGCGAAAAAGATATTTCCCGTAAACTTGAACTGCTTGAAGCAAAAGATCGCACGCTGACCGAAAAAATCGATAAAGCGGAACAGCAGAATGAGGAGCTTAAAGCCCAACAGGCCGCGCTGAAAAGCCTGACTGAAGAAGAAGCGCGGCGCGTTCAGGCGGCAGGAAATCTTTCCAAAGAAGAAGCGCGCAAATTAATCATGGGGCAGATGGAAAAAGAGCTGGAATCGGAAATCAGCGGATTAATCCGGCATCAGCAGAAAACAGTTTATGAGCAGGTTCGGGCCGAAGCCCGCGATCTGATCTGTACGGCCATTGAGCGCTACGCTGGCGAACACGTCAGCAATATGACCGTGACACAGGTGGCCATTCCCTCTGAAGACATGAAAGGCCGCCTGATCGGTAAAGAAGGCCGCAACTTCAAATCGTTTGAAATGGAATCGGGCGTCAATTTGATTGTCGATGAAACCCCCGGCATGGTTCAGCTTTCCAGCTTTGATCCGGTGCGCCGTGAAGTAGCACGCGTCGCGCTCGAAAAACTGATCGCCGACGGACGAATTCATCCGGCCAGCATCGAAGAAACGGTTAAAAAGACCCGCACGGAGATTGACGAAATCATCCGTCAGGCTGGCGAAGATGCGCTCTATAAACTCGGCATCTCCGGCGTCGCACCTGAGTTGGTCAAAGTTCTCGGTCGTCTAAAATACCGGACCAGCTATAAACAAAATGTCCTCGACCACTCCATCGAAATGGCCTCGCTGATGGCAATGATGGCCGCAGATCTCGGTCTGGATGTTGATCTCGCAAAACGCGTCGGCATTTTCCACGATCTCGGCAAAGCGGTTGACCACGAAGTTGAAGGCCCGCACGCCGTCATCGGCGCCAACCTGCTTCGCAAATACGGCGAAGCTCCGCTGGTCTACAACGCCGTTGCCGCTCACCATGACGACGTCGAAAAGAACAGCGTCTATGCCGTATTGGCCTCCGCCGCAGACGCCATGACCGCCGCCCGGCCCGGTGCGCGCATGGATACCACCGACATCTACTTCCAGCGCCTCGATAAACTCGAAAAGATCGCCCTGTCATTCAAAGGCGTCGACAAGTGTTACGCCATTCAGGCTGGCCGCGAACTGCGCGTCATGGTGGAAGGTGCCAAGGTAGACGATGCCCGCTCACTGATTCTCGCCCGCGAAATTGCCAATCGTATTCAAGACGAGGTCAAATATCCAGGCCAGGTCAAAGTGACAGTCATCCGCGAAACCCGCGCCATCGAATACGCGAAGTAAGCCGGAAAATTTTCAATACACAATGTTCAATGCTCAACTCGCAAATGAAAACTGTACGTTGAGAATTGGTTATTGACCCTTGATTACCACCAGATGCGATAACCGCCTTCAAGCGTGAAGGCGTTTTGGATATGCCGGATTTCCGGCTTATCGACAACCACTTCGACTACATCGAAGCGAATGTGCGGCGGGCGCAGTTTGCGGGTTTTCATAAAATGAATTGCGGCCCGCGACAGTTTCTTTCGCTTGGCGCGGTTAACCGCCGCCGCCGGACGTCCAAAATCTTCGTTTGCGCGGGTTTTAACCTCTACAAAAATCAGCGTGTCGCCTTGCTTCGCGATTAAATCGAGTTCGTCGTACCCAACCCGTACATTACGAGCGATGATTTTGAGTCCGGCTTTCTTCAGAAACTTCTCCGCCTGCGCCTCGCCGATCCGCCCCGCGCGTAAATGCGGAGCCTCTAAGTCGGTTTGTAGTCCCGCCTTCAGGCGGTTCTTATGATTTCCGCCGAAGCGAATGCGCCTGATCTTTTCAAAAATTCCGGCTAAAGCCGGTACTCCGAACTTTTTCACAGCTTCAATTCCCCCTGCCTGAGTTCAGAAATTGGACGAAAGGTTTTACGGTGATGGATGCACGGTCCGTGGCGGTGAATCGCCGCGAGATGGTCCTTGGTGCCATAGCCTTTATGCTTCGCAAAGCCGTACTGCGGAAACTGCGCGTCGAGGTCCAGCATCAGTCGATCACGGGTGACTTTGGCGATGATGCTGGCCGCGGCGATGGAAAGGCTCTGCGCATCGCCTTTGACGATGCTTTGGGATTTGCAGGGCAGTCCGCGAACCGGACGGCCATCAACTAGCGCCAGCTCGGGTCGCGGGCTGATCTGCGCGACAGCTTCGGACATGGCCTTCCATGTCGCCTGTAAAATATTGATGTCGTCGATAATTTCCGGCCCGACAACCGCACAACCGATGCGGGCAAAGTCGCAATCTTGAAGCTGCTCAAAAAAATGTTCTCGCCGCTTTTCAGATAGCGCCTTGGAGTCGGTGAGGCCGGTGAAGATTTCCGCTCCGCCGTTTTCAAGCGGCACGCGCCCGAAGGCGACGGCGGCGGCCACGACCGGGCCGGCCAGCGGGCCGCGACCGGCTTCGTCAATTCCGGCAATAAAAAAGAGGCCTGATTTCCAGGCCTCTTTTTCATAGCGGAGCATGTCCATTGCGATTTACACGCGGCGTTCTTTAATGCGTGCTTTTTTGCCGGAGATGTCACGAAGGTAGTAGAGTTTCGCTCGGCGGATTTTCCCGCTGCGAACCACTTCAATTTTCGCGATGCTCGGGCTCTGTAGCGGAAATACGCGCTCAATGCCTTCGCCAAAAGCGACGCGGCGGACGACAAATGTTTCGGCAACGCCTGAGCCTTCACGGGCGATGACTGTGCCGGTGTACACCTGAACGCGCTCTTTAGCGCCTTCTTTAATTTTAACGTGCACGTCGACAGTATCACCGATACTGAAAACGGGAATTTCCTTGGTGCACTGTTCTTTGCCTATGTTTGCAACTATCGGGTTCATAATTG
>CAZSSI010000054.1:5494-9207 GCA_964609345.1 uncultured Verrucomicrobiota bacterium
TATTCCACAACTTCGAGCATTGCACGTCGTCCATCCCGGGCAGCAATAGCGCCGAGAATCGTCCGCATAGCTCCAACCGTTTTTCCGCTGCGTCCGATTACTTTGCCTACATCCTTTTCGTGACAGCGCAGTTCATAGACAGCGCTTTTTTCACCTTTGATTTCGGTAATCTTAACGTGGCGAGGTTGGTCCACCAAGGCGGCGACCATCTGCTTTACGAGTTTTTTCATGTTTAAGCCTCCTGCTGTTCGGAGACTTCAACTGCAACGGCTTCCGCCGGAGTTTTTTTCCCTGCAGGAACGCCCTGACCAGCTTCAGCCTTTTTAACCAAGCTCGCGGCCGTACCGGAAAGCTGAGCTCCCGTTCCGAGCCAATAGTTGATGCGTTCTAGATTCAGGCTGAAATTTTCGCCTTTTTGTTTGGGATCGTACCAGCCGAGAATTTCGAGGAAACGTCCGGTGGTTGCGAAGCGGGAGTCGGCGGCCACGACGCGGTAAAAGGGTTTGCCGGTGGTGCCCATTCGACGTAAACGTATTTTTGTTGCCATAGTTCTATAGTCTCCAGTCCAAGTTGCGGACTTCTGTCCGCGGAAAAAGAGGAACCTGTCTATAGGATTCACCCCCCCGCATCAACCTTTTTTCCTGTTTTTTAACCCGCTGGCGGGTTCTGCAGTCTGGCGACAACCTGAAGGTCCGCCTTCGACCAAGCAAATTTCCCAAGATCAGGAACCTTTACCCAGGCAAAATCCGCGCAATGGATCAGGCGCGGGCGCCCCGAAATAATTTTGGCGCGATAGACGTGCATCGTCATGGTGAAGTGGCTGTAGACGTGTTCCACGGTCATAAGACGTTCGCCAACAGCAGTTTTTATGCCGAGCTCTTCTGACAGTTCGCGGGCGACGCACTCCTGAATCGACTCGCCCAGCTCCTGTTTGCCGCCGGGAAACTCCCAAAGCCCGCCGAGCATATCGTCCTGTTTGCGTTGGGCGATCAACACTTCGCCTTTCCGGTTTGTCGTTACCGCCGCACCTACCGTGATATGAGGAACCTTCTTCTTTTTCTTCATGACCGGAAACTTTTCCGGCGCGCCTCCGGCGCAGGCGGCGCAACTTTTCGACAGAGGACACTCCAGACATTTAGGATTCTTCGGCAGACAGATCATGGCGCCAAGCTCCATCATGGCTTCGTTAAATTGTCCCGCCCGCCCTTTCACCAGCAGATTGTCAGCCCAAGCTTGCATCTGTTTTTTGCCTGCCGCCGACTTCGTGTCGCTACCGAAAGCAAACAAACGGCTCAGCACGCGGATGACATTGCCGTCGACGACCGCCTCGTCTTCGTTAAAAGCCAGACTGGCGATCGCCGCCGCTGTGTAAGGGCCGACACCCGGCATTTTTGTCAGTTCGTCCACCGTGGACGGTGGCGTCCCGCCGTATCCAGCCAAAATAATTTTGGCGACAGCGTGCAGGTTGCGGGCGCGGGAGTAATAACCTAGCCCTTCCCAGCATTTAAGCACGTCGCTTTGCGGCGCGGCGGCCAGCGCTTTCCAGGACGGGAAAGCTTTCATCCAGCAGCGATAATAGTCGATAACGGTGTCGACGCGGGTCTGTTGTAGCATGATTTCGGCCACCCAGACGCGGTACGGTGTGCGATTTTTACGCCACGGCAGGTCACGTGCGTTTGTTTCAAACCAAGGCAGAAGGCGCAATGTAACCGCCTTTTGAAGGCTGGCTGTTTTCGGGGGTTGTGATTTGACTGCCTGCATAGTTGGTCTAGAATCCCCGCAAATAAAGGGAGTTTCAATCATGATCAACAAAAAGATGGAAACGGCGCTCAATGCGCAAATCAACAAAGAATTCTATTCCGCTTATCTCTACCTCGCCATGTCGGCTTATTGCAACAAGCTGGGCATGCCGGGTTGCGAACACTGGTTCCGCATCCAGCATGATGAAGAAGTCATCCACATGACCAAAATGTTCGATTACGTCATGCAGCATGGCGGCGAAGCTCGCTTACTGAAAATTGACGAGCCGCCGGCAGACTTCGGTTCGGTTCTCGGCGCATTTCAAGCCAGTCAGAAACACGAACGGTTTGTTACAGAATCAATTAACGAACTGCTGAATGTCGCGGTGGAAGAAAAGGATCACGCCACACAGGTCTTTTTACAGTGGTTCATCACCGAGCAGGTTGAAGAAGAAGCCAACGCAAAAGAAATTGTCGACCGGCTGAAAATGATTGGTGACAACGGCGCGGCGCTGATGATGATTGACGACAAACTCGCACAGCGATTACCACCCGCACCCGCTGCCGCCGCACAGGCTTAAGAAGAGGATAGGATTATGTTGAGACAACTGGCTCTAGCCACCGTTCTTGTTCTGTCGGTCTTTCTGTTGCCGGCCCAGGCCAGCCAGAAGGACTACATCACGATGCTGGTGGTGCCGCGCGACGTAATTCCGATTCAGGTCGGGCAGGATATTTCCCGCCGCTACCCGGTTTTGCTGGTGAGCTATCAGCTCACACGAGGCAGTTTAAAGCTCCATGCCTGGAACGGTGATAGTTGGGTCGCCGTGCCCGTTGAGGACTATACCAACGGCACCTTTTTTGCCACCCGTCCGAAACGAGCCATTCTTGTTGAAAGCGAACAGGTTCACGCCCCGGATGTGTTGGTTCCGAGCCGCATCTGGTGCGAAAACGCCAGCCGCCTCACCTCCACCGACCCGCGTGTAATGCTCCATTTGCTCGGCCTTTATTTCGATTTCTCCTTCAGTAACTGGGAGCATCTTGCCAAACGATACGGCTATTCGATTGAGCAGATTAATCCGACACTGAAAAATGTTCACTGGTGGAATTTTTATAGCGCCACGCAACCTGGAGCAAATGCACAACGCGATTTTTCAGCCGATCTGACCAAATGGCTGGATATCAAAACTCTTCCGCTGCCGCCCATTGTCCCTGCGGCCGGGGCAGAGACAATTCCCGTCGTCAAACCCGCCGTGCCGAAGCCGATTACACCCAGCGTAACTGCCGTGGAAATCCCCGTCAAAGCTCCGGTCGCGATCCCTGCGCCTGTCGTCGAGCCAGCACTAAAAGCTCCGGCAAAGGCTGTGCCTGCGCCCGTTGTTGAGTCTGCACCAAAGATGCCGACCTCTCTGCCAGCACCCGTTTTGGAACCGGCCCCCAAGGCTCCATTCGTTGAGCTGCCGGCGGAAAAACCCTCGGCACCGGTTGTAGATGCGGAAATGGTGCTCGTTGCTCCCGTGATAACGCCAGTGGTCACCAACGCCCCAGTAATGGAGTCGGCGCCAATGATCGAACCCGACCCCTTCTCGACAGAAGAGATTCCCGCCGCTGAAATCATCGTTCCGCAGGCACCGAAAAAACCATGGTGGAAACTATTCTAATGAATAAATCATTCCTTCTGCTAACGGCTCTTGTGTTGATCGGATGCTCCTCGGCCCCCAAGCCAATGAAATATCCCGTTTCTCCGATGATGGCTACCGCTTACGCAAAAGGATCCATGACCATCACCTGGAAAGCAGAAAGCAACCAGACCTACACCGTTTATTACACCGACGTTCCGCACGGAACAAAGCCGGACTGGAAACCTCTGCCGCAGGCAACAAAACTGCGCGGAGCCGGGAAGCAGATTACAACTAAGGATGAGGTCGCACCTAATTCGCCTCGACGCTATCTTCTTCTGCGCGACGACCAGAAACC
>CAZSSI010000055.1:0-9042 GCA_964609345.1 uncultured Verrucomicrobiota bacterium
GGCGGATTCTGACTTGTTTGAAAGCTTGGGTTCCGTTCGGGCGCGTCACAGTGAGACTGCACGACGTGTCGGGCGCAGGAAATGACTTTTGGATTACGGGAAAGAAAGACGGTGATGACAAAGCAAAAAAATAGCCGCGTGATCGGAGTCATACCGGCGCGATGGGCCTCCACGAGGCTTCCGGGTAAACCGCTGGCGATGATCGCCGGTAAACCGATGATTCAGCGCGTGGCCGAACAGGTGGTGAAAGCGAAATCGCTCGCCGCCGTTCTGGTCGCCACCGACGATCAGCGCATTATCGCTGCCGTAGCTTCCTTTAAAATTCCCGGCGTCAAAGCCGTCATGACTCGCGCCGATCATCCGTCGGGCACCGACCGCATCGCCGAAGCCGTCGCCAACGAAAAGTGTGACGTGCTGATCAATATTCAGGGCGACGAACCGCTGATGGATCCGGACCTGATCGACCGGCTGGCCGACGTGATGCTTTCCGGCGACTGGGATATGGCGACCGCCGCCGCGCCGATCAAAACCGAAGCCGACCTGAAAAATCCGGCGATTGTGAAAGCCGTTTTCGCCCGCGACGGTCAGGCGCTTTATTTTTCGCGCTCCGTCATTCCTTTCATTCGGGATGTAGCAAAGAAAGTAGATGGGGCTTCCAGCCTCATTTTTCCGAACGACGGGATGAGGCTGGAAGCCTCATCTACGATATATTGGAGGCACATCGGCATTTACGCCTACCGCCGCGACTATCTGTTGAAACTGGTGGCGGAACCGCCATGCCAGCTGGAGAATCTCGAAAAGCTCGAACAACTCCGTGCGCTCTACATCGGCTGCCGCATGAACGTCTTGCAGGTCGAAGATGTCGGCATCGGCGTCGATACGCCGGAAGACATTCTGAAAGTCGAAGCCATTTTGAGAAATACAAAAGCTAGGGCGAAGTCGTGACAATGAATAGGGTTGATATGGAAATTTTGCGGTAATTTTTACAACTGTGTACTCAAAATTACTGATTCCGGAACCGACCCTTTTTTCTAAGGAGAAGTGAAAATGAATCGTCAAGGGGTCAATCTCGCAATCTAGTAATTTTAGTTTCCAAGCATTGGAACTTCGGGTTGCTTATCGTACGGGAAAGCGTACGCTGTTGGGCGAGGTGAAGATATGACGACAATGACAGCAACAGAGGCGCGGAAGAATTTGTATGCACTGGTGGATGAGGTGTCGATTTCGCATGAGCCGGTGCAGATTGCCGGGAAGCGCAATTCGGCGGTGCTGATTTCCGAGGAGGACTGGCGCTCCGTTCAGGAGACGCTTTATCTGGCCAGTGTTCCCGGTATGCGGGAATCGATTGCAGAAGGGCTTAAAACACCGGTGGAGGAATGCGATGCGGAGCCGGGCTGGTGAGCTGGAAACTGGTTTATACCAAGCAGGCACAGAAGGATGCCAAAAAGCTGGCGGAGTACGGTTTGAAATCGAAAGCGCAGGCGTTGCTGGATGTGCTGGCTGAAAATCCGTGGCAGAATCCGCCGCCGTACGAAAAGTTGCGTGGCGATCTGACCGGAGCCTGTTCCCGCCGGATCAACATTCAACATCGGCTGGTTTATCAGGTGCTTGATGAGATCAAAACGGTTAAAGTGATCCGCATGTGGACACACTATGAGTGATAAACGCGATTTGTGTCCGGAAATGCTTTATGAGAAAAGCCGTCTGATGGAAGATCATGGAATTTACGGGAGAAGAAATGACTAAAGTGGTGAATGTGAACGGGGTGAAGTTTGGCGGGAATAATCCGCTGGCGCTGATTGCCGGGCCGTGTGTGATTGAGAGCCGCGAGGGGTGCATGGAGATTGCCGATAAGCTGGTGAAGATGGCGAAGCGCCTGAATATTCCACTGGTGTTTAAAGCGTCCTATGACAAAGCGAACCGCACGTCGATTAATTCCTACCGCGGGCCGGGCATCGCCAAAGGACTCGAAATTCTGGCTGAGATTAAGGCGAAGTACAATGTGCCGGTGCTGACGGACGTTCACAGCATTGAGGAAATTCATATCGCTTCCAAGGTGGTGGATATTATTCAGCTGCCCGCATTTTTGATCCGCCAGACCGATATCGTGGTGGCGGCCGGCGAAAGCGGCGCGGTGGTGAATGTGAAGAAGGCGCAGTTCGCCGCTCCGTGGGATATGAAGAATGTGGTGAAGAAACTTGAGTCGACCGGCAACACGAAGATTATGCTGACGGAGCGCGGCGCGTCGTTCGGCTACAACACGCTGGTGGCCGATATGCGCAGTCTGGTGATTATGCGGGAAATCGGCTATCCGGTGATTTTCGACGCGACGCATTCGGTGCAGTCGCCGGGCGGAAAGGGCGATACGTCCGGCGGCGACGGGCGTTTTGCGCCGTATCTGGCGAAGGCCGCAGCAGCGGTCGGCGTGGACGGAATGTTTATTGAGACGCATCCCGATCCGTCAAAGGCGCTGTCCGATGGTCCGAATATGATTCCGACGGGTGAACTGGCCGCTTTGTGGAAAAAACTGAATGCAATTAATGAGGTGAAATGAAAACGAGATACGAGATTTGGGGTACGAGATTCGGGATGCGGGACATCATTATAACCGGCATTTTGTTGCTGGCTGGCTCCCTCGTGGCCCAGCAGGATTTGAATATGGAAATTTCCGGCTTCCGCGTGCCGGAATATGACGCGCAGGGTGTGATGACCTCGCAGTTGTTCGGCGACCGCGCCGAGATGGAAGGCGGCGGTGAAGTGAAGATTACCGGTCTGCGAGTTGAATTCTACAAAGCGGGCAAGACGGTGGTGACGGTGACTTCGCCGTACTGTTTTTATAATCAGAAAACCCGCGAAGCCCATTCCGACGCGCCGGTGGCCGCCGATATGGAACGGTTAAAAATGACCGGGCGCGGCTTTCTTCTGCAGGCCAGCAACAGCACGGTGCGGGTTTTTGATGACAGCCGGGTGTCGATCAAGGATGCGATGAAACAAGTGGCGGGTGATGCCGCCGCCAATGTCGCCAGCAATACGGAAACCGTGATTACCTCAAAGGAACTGTTCCTCGACTACAAAGCCCGTAAGGCCCAGTTTGAGAAGAACGTACACGTCAAGGACGTGAAGATGGAGATGTTTTGCGACAAGCTGGAAATTCAGACCGGATCAGATAATCAAATAGACTGGATTGGAGCATCTACTGGCGTTAGAATCTTGAACGAAGAAAGGGAAGCTCTCGCAGGAAAAGCGACCTATAATGCGAAAAAAGATGAATTTTTGTTGGAAGATAATCCGCGACTGGTGGACGGGAAGAATATGCTTATGGGCGAGCAGATCCGTTTCTGGAGAGGAAATAAACGGATGGTGTGCTCACCGTCGGCTCGTCTGGTTGTTTATTCCGACAAGAGCATGAAAACCAATTTTTTTGAGAAGTAAAATGGAAGAAACCTATTTAGTCCGGACTGAAAAACTGGTGAAGAGTTATCGCGGGCGTACGGTGGTGAACGGGGTGGATGTCAATGTCCGTCCCGGCGAGATCGTCGGACTGCTCGGCCCGAACGGCGCCGGTAAGACGACGACGTTCTACATGGTGACCGGCCTGATTCAGCCGACGGCGGGCGAAGTCTGGTTCAAAGACCGCAACGTTTCGAAGGTTCCGATGTACAAGCGGGCCCGTATGGGACTGGGCTATCTTTCGCAGGAGCCGTCGATTTTCCGCAAGCTCACCGTGCAGGAAAATGTGATGGCGATTCTTGAAACCCTGCCGATTTCCGGTAGAGAACGTCGCCAGCGGCTGGAATTTTTGCTGAACGAACTTAAGATTGCGCATTTGTCGAAACAGCGCGCCTACACACTCTCCGGCGGCGAGCGCCGCCGGCTTGAAATTACCCGCGCGCTGGTGACGAATCCGTCGCTGATTCTGCTCGATGAGCCGTTCAGCGGCGTCGATCCGCTCGCGGTTTACGAGGTTCAGGAAATCATCAAGGATTTGCGTGCCAAAGGACTTGGCGTGCTGATTACCGACCATAACGTGCGCGAAACGCTGGCGGTGGTCGATCGCGCGTATCTGATGTGTGAAGGCAAGGTGCTCCGTGAAGGGGCCAGTTCATTTTTGGTTAACGATGAGATGAGCCGTGAACTCTATCTGGGTCCGCGGTTCAGTATGTAATAGAAAGGAGAAGCTCATGCAGGTGCATATCACAGGAAGACACGTAGAGATATCGGACGGGATTCGGGAGCATATCTACGACAAGGTTGAGCGGACTCTGATCGATTTTCCGCGTGTTGAGGACGTGCGTATTATTCTGGAATTGCAGAAGCTTATGCATACTGCGGAAGTCCTGGTGCAGGGGAAAAATATCCATGTGGAAGGCAAGTCGTCTTCCGAAAACATGTACACGTCAATTGATGAGGCTCTTGTCAAGGCGGAGCGCCAGTTGCGTAAACTGCGCCAAAAGGTGCAGGATCACTATCATCATCCGGAAAGTTAAACGGAAGTTGTCACTGTGGCGATTACACTGAAAGAACTGCTGGAAAACGGGGCCGGACGCCTTTCGCTTGAACTGGTATGGGGCGAAGGGCGTCTGAATCGTCCGATCGAAGAGAAGGCAATTAATCGGCCGGGCCTTGCGCTGACCGGGTTCTTTCAGTATTTCGCCCAGCGCCGCCTGCAGGTGTTCGGGCTGGCGGAATTTACCTATCTCAAAAGTCTAAGCACTGAAGAACGCACGATCCGCCTGCGAGGCATTCTGGAAAAAAATGTTCCCGCAATCATTATTTCCCGCAACCGCAATCCGCTCCCGGAACTGCGGGCTTTGTGTGAGGAATATGGAACGCCGCTGCTCCGCTCTTCGATGATCACCAGTCACTTTATTAACGAGTGTACGCTGGTGTTGGAAGAACTGACGGCACCGCACGACCGGGTGCAGGGCACGATGCTTGAAATTATGGGAATCGGCGTCCTGCTTCAGGGGCAGGCCGGAATCGGAAAAAGTGAAACCGCTCTTTCGCTGATCGGACGCGGCTACAGTCTGGTGGCCGACGATGTAACCGAAATGGTTCGTACTGGCGGGCGCGTGATGGCGTTTGCTCACGAGATGACACGGTATCACATGGAAATTCGCGGCGTTGGCATTGTGCACGTGCCCAGTTTGTTCGGTGTGTCGGCAATCCGACTCGACGCCATGCTTGATATGGTGATTAATCTGCATCCGTATACGAACGATGCGGAAGAAGACCGCACAGGCCTTCAGCCGACGGAGATTGAGATTCTCGGAATTAAAATTCCTTATTTTTCTCTACCGGTCAGCTCCGGTCGCGACATGGCAAATATTGTTGAAGCCGCCGCATTAAACTATAAGCTGAAACTGCTTGGACATGATGCGGCGAAAGAACTGGATGAGAAACTGATTGGAAACTTTCTTCGTAAAGCGGCGAAATAATGGCAGACAAAAAAACGATCATGAAGGAATTTGAGGTGCTGAATAAATACGGCATCCATGCCCGGCCCGCTGCGTTACTGGTGAAAACGGCCGGAAAATTTTCGTGCGATATTTTTATCGGCCAAAAAGGAGCCGAGGAAGTCTCTGCCAAGAGCATTATGGGACTGCTCACGATCGAAGGGTATCAGGGCGCCCGTATAGTCGTGCGTGTTATCGGTTCGGATGCCGAAGAGGCTCTGGCTGAAATTGCAGAACTCTTTGAGAAAAAATTCTTCGAGGACTAACGTGTCTGAAACAACCACATCTTCTCCCGGCGAGTTGGTTCTGCAGGGTGTCGGTGTGTCGCCCGGGGTGGCAATCGGCGAAGTGGTGGTATTCGCACAAGAGGGTGCGGCGGTTCCCGAACGGGTCGTCAGCGAACAGGATGTGCCGCTGGAGATCGTCCGCTTTGAAGAAGCGCTCATCAAAACCCGCCACCAGATATCCGGAATCCAGCGCAAAGTGGCCGAGGCGCTCGGAGAAAAACAGGCCAGCATTTTTGATGCTCACCTGCTGATTGTGGATGACCGCTATTTTATTGAAGAAGTGATTTGCGAACTGCACGCTCAGCATCGCAACGTTGAAGCAGTACTTCGCAAAGTTTCCGACCGGTACATTGAAATGCTCGGACGTGTTGACGACGATTACCTGCGGGAACGCGCTGCCGACGTGCGGGATGTCACCCGTCGCATCAACACCAATCTGGCCGGCGAACGAATGGGTCGAATGGATCAGCTCGAACGTCCATG
Source organism: uncultured Verrucomicrobiota bacterium (assembly GCA_964609345.1). GTDB lineage: Bacteria > Verrucomicrobiota > Kiritimatiellia > Kiritimatiellales > Tichowtungiaceae > Tichowtungia. Next base: position 6,227 of record CAZSSI010000055.1, read on the forward strand.
TATTGCCGTCGCGCGCGATTTTTCACCGTCTGACACGGCCAGTATAAACCGCAACATCGTGCATGCGCTCGTCACCGATCTCGGCAGTGCCACATCGCATACGGCGATTATGGCCCGCGCACTCGAAGTGCCTGCCGTGGTCGGCCTGCATGATGTCAGCACGCAAATCAGTTCCGGTGAAACGGTACTGGTGGATGGCGGTAAGGGACTTGTGATCATCCGTCCAACCTCCGAACGCCTGCTGGCCTACGCGCAGAAAGCGGAGGAGCACAAACTGATTCTCTGCGTGCTTGAGACGCTCAAAGACGAGCCGTCGGAAACTAAAGATGGTTATTATGTTCCGATCGCCGCGAATATCGCGCTGTTAGCCGAGATTCCGGAAATCAGTAAATACGGCGCCAAAGGCATCGGCCTGTTCCGCACCGAATTTTTATTCCTGAACGAAGACGAGTTGCCCGATGAAGAGGAACAAACCCGGGTTTACAGTGCCGCCGCTGACCAATGCGCACCGGACAACGTCGTGATCCGGACGTTGGATCTCGGCGGAGATAAATTTTCGTCCAGCGTCAAAATTGCACACGAAATGAATCCGTTTCTCGGTTTCCGCGCCATCCGTTTCTGTCTGGCCAACCCGGCATTTTTCAAAGTGCAGCTGCGCGCTATCCTGCGCGCCGCCGCCGGACGGAATATTTCCATGATGTATCCGATGGTCTGCTGTCTCAGTGAAGTGATTCAGGCCAACAAAATACTCGAAGAATGCCGGCAGGAACTGAAAAAAGAGGGGCTTCCCTTTGCCGAAAAACTGCCGGTCGGCGTTATGATCGAAATTCCTTCTGCCGCGCTCACCGCCGATCTGATTGCACCGCACGTTGATTTTTTCAGCATCGGCACCAACGACCTGATCCAGTACACGCTGGCCGTTGACCGGGTGAACGAAAACGTTTCTCACCTCTACATGCCGACCCATATTTCAATCCTCAAACTCATCCGTCAGACAGTGCTGGCGGGGCATGCACACCGTATTCCGGTTGCTGTCTGCGGACAGATGGCCGCCACGCCGGAACTGGTACCGCTGCTTATCGGGCTTGGCGTGGACGAGCTCAGTATCAGCCCGTCGTCGGTACCGGTTGTTAAAGACGTGATCCGTAACCTGCATTATTCTGAATGCCGGACATTGGCCAAGGAGGCGTTGCGGATCGGTGACTGCGGTGACGTAATTGAGAAATGCCGGGCGTTGCTCCGAAAAACGTCACCGGAAATTCTTGAGTTGATCAGCTGAAGCGGGTACATTCTCTAAAAATCCATTCATCCGGATAAACGAATTAATAGAGAGGAACCTGCGCTATGAGTAAGATCCGTGCCGACCATGTATTTACATCCGAATCTGTTTCTGAAGGCCATCCCGACAAGGTGTGCGACCAGATTTCCGACGCCATTCTCGACGCCTGCCTTGCACAGGATTCCAAGAGTCGGGTCGCCTGTGAAACACTCGTCAGCACCAATCTGGTTGTCAACGCCGGTGAAATCACCTGCTCCGGATGGGATAAAATCAATCCGGAAGCCATCGCCCGTAAGGTTGTGCGTGAAATCGGCTATGACCGCAAAGAACTTGAGTTCTGTGCCGACACCTTTGAATACATTGGACGTTTGCACGAACAATCTCCTGACATTGCTCAGGGAGTGGATGAGGGGCGCGGACTTTTTCTGGAGCAGGGCGCGGGCGATCAAGGTATGATGTTCGGCTATGCCTCCGACGAAACCGTAGCGTTGATGCCGGCACCGGTTTACTACAGCCACTTGCTGCTCGACGAACTTCAGAAAATCCGCAAAGCCGGAACCATTCCGTACCTGCGGCCCGACTCTAAATCTCAGGTTTCCATCCAATACGTTAACGGCCAGCCTCACCACATCACCTCCGTCGTGATTTCGCATCAAACTGCCGATGTTCCGCTGACGCAAATCCGCAAAGATCTGATCGAAGTGGTTCAGCAGGTTCTTAGCCCGACCGGTCTGCTCAAGAACGACGTCGAATACTTCATCAACCCGACCGGAAAATTCGTTATCGGCGGCCCGCACGGCGACGCCGGGCTGACAGGCCGTAAAATCATCGTGGACACCTACGGCGGCGTCGGCAGCCACGGAGGCGGTGCATTCTCCGGCAAAGACCCGTCCAAAGTGGACCGTTCCGCCGCATACTACGCCCGCTATGTTGCCAAAAATATCGTGGCCTCCGGTCTGGCAAAAAAATGCGAAGTGCAGGTGGCCTACGCCATCGGCGTCGCCAAACCGCTCAGCATCAACGTGGATACCTACGGAACCGGCAAGCTGGAAGACAGCCAGCTGGAAGCCATCGTCTCCTCCGGAAAAATCTTTGACTTCCGCCCTGCTGCGCTCATCAAAGATCTCGGACTTCTCACGCCGAAAGGCTGGAGCTATCGCGATACCGCCGCTTACGGACACTTCGGACGGTCGCAGTTCCCGTGGGAAAAAACCTGCAAAGTCGAAGCGCTCAAAGCCGCCGCGAAATAGTTTGGTTTTTGCGGTTGATTCACCATCCGGCACACAGTACATTCTGCGCTTTCCCAGTCGCGCCAGAGTTTCAAACGATGGCGTATTTAAGGCACCCGTAGCTCAATTGGATAGAGCATCTGACTACGAATCAGAAGGTTACAGGTTCGACCCCTGTCGGGTGCACCAGTTAAAAATCCCTGTGAAAACGGGGATTTTTTTTGATCTAACCTTTCGGTGTGCCAATTGTTTTGTCTAGGGCGTGTTAACACTACCGCAAAATTTCAAAGATGAATGCGAGGAGCAAG
>CAZSSI010000056.1:0-8989 GCA_964609345.1 uncultured Verrucomicrobiota bacterium
TCGGCAAACGTCTGGTTGTAGCCGTCGGGCATGAAGAGCGGGTCGTAGCCGAAGCCTTGATCACCGCGCAGTTCTTCGATAATCCGGCCCTGAACCGAGCCTTCGACGGTCAGCGGTTTTCCGCCAGGCAGGGCGAGGGCGATGACGGTACGGAATTGTGCATGGCGGTTTTTATTTCCGGCGAGTTCGCGCAGTAGCTTCAGATTGTTGTCGTGATAAGAACAGCCTTCGCCGGACCAGCGGGCGGAATAGACGCCCGGCTCGCCGTTCAGCGCTTCAACTTCCAGACCGGAATCGTCGGCCAGCGCGGGCAGTCCGGTGGCGTTACAAATCTCAACCGCTTTCTTAATTGCGTTGGCTTCCAGTGTATCACCGTCTTCAACGACGTCGGGGATGTCCGGAAAATCGAACGCCGAGCAGACCTCCAGATTCTGGAAGTTAAAAATGGCGTGAATCTCTTCGAGCTTGTGCCGGTTGCGCGTGGCGATGATTAGTTTCATAAATGATTATCCGTGGCTCCATGCGGCCTGCCCGCGATTGAGATGCCACAATTCGATTCCCTTTTTGACGGCCAGCTCCGTGACGGCCGAACTGATGTTTCCCGTCCCGCCGATAAACAAAACTTTCATAGGAAACTCTCCCAGAGTTCAGAGGGTACATAAAAACAAACGCCGCGCCACGTTGTTTTTCGGAACGCGGCAATCTGCCTCGGCGGTACATCTGGAGTGTTGCACAAAACAGCGGGAACAGGCAGGGTTTTGCCATGGCAAAATGTTTTGGGCGGTATGAAATTTTTCTGGCGGCTTTGGTGTCCGCTTTTTTTGTGCAGGCGGCACCTGTCGGCTTTATTGACGCCAAGTTGCAGGGCAGTTTTAATATCGGAGCGGCGCAAGCGACCCTTTCCCGCGAGTTTGAAGAAGCCCCGATCAACCGCGATCTGCTGATCATCAATTATTCCATTCCCGATCAGACCGCCGCCGGAGTCTGGGCCAAGGAATATCCCGCCGCGCTGGCCGCCGGTTCCGTTGATGTGGTCGAGCTCGGAATCTACATTCCCGAAGAAAGTGGTTCCGCCGTCGCTTTGGCGGTCGAGATCAAAGGCTCGACCGGCACGCAGCGCTTTCCTGTGAAACTACAGCCGGGCTGGAGCACAACGCGCGAACTGGTTGACTGGAATAAAATCGGAACACTCAGCGAAACGGTTCTGCTGGTTCAGCGCATTGGCGGCGACAATCCGGCGACCGGCCGCATCCGGCTGGACATGACCTTTCAGAAACTTCCGCTCTGGGAAGACCTGCGCGCCACACTTTGGGGCCGGCTCGGCGGCGTCGCCGCGTTCAGCCTGCTGTTAAGTCTACTGGTGGCGGTGATCCGGCGGAAAATGAAAGTTTCTGTGAAAGGGTTCGCCCGCGATCTGTCTTTCGGCGTCGCCACCGTACTGATCGTTTCCTCGGTGCTTGGCGTTTACTCGCTCGGCAAATCGAATCCGCTCGATACCGGCTGGTTCTGTTTTTATGTCGCCGCCGCCGGTATGCTCGCCAGTCTGCTGATCAAACTTCCGCTGGCCGGGCGCCCGGTTTTTGCCGGCGAAACCTTAATCAGCGCGCTTTGTCCCGGCCTGCTGGCCGCCGCCGCCAGCAAGGAAGTCCTCTGGCAGGCTCCGAACTCATTGGCCGGGTTTTTCCAGCTCAGCGGATTCGGCGCGGCGCTGTTCGTTCTGATTTTTCACATCACCAATATCTACCGGCTCAACCTGCGGAAAAAACATATCGGCATCATCAGCGGCGGCATCATCACCGCCGCGCCGTTTGTTTTCGGTCTGCTGCTGGCGACGCAGTCGTTCCACTATTTCGTAATTCAAGCTCTGCTGATTTTCTGCGTCGGCGAATTTATCGCCAACGCCTCATCATGGATTAACCGCGAGCGACCGCTTCTCTCGCTCAAAGTTCATCGTGCGCTGTTCGTACTCTCTCTGCTGGTAACGGCGTCGCCGATGATTGCCGATCTGGGCTCCGGCGACTCCGCCGCCGCGTTGCCGGCGCTGCTCCGTCCGTTTGCCGCCGTTCTCGCCACCATGTTTTCGCAGGCACCGCTGTGGGGAATTGTTTATCTGTTCACCGGGCTGATTCTCGGCGCCATGCACGGCAACGCGCCGTCCGGCACGGTGGCGCAGGACGACGCCATTCGCGGTATGAAAAAAGGAATGGTGTTCAGCGGCGTGCTGATGGGCCTGCTCCAGCTGTTTCATGCTGTGGCCGGAGCGCCCTGGTTGCAGAATTTTTATACCGCTTTTCCGGTGCTTCTCCTGACGCTGGCGGGCGTTGCAGTTTTTCCGTTGTTAAAAACCGTCATCGAAACCTTTGACGGCAGTCAGTCATTTTTCGGCCGCGCGTCCTGTGCCTACAAAGATCCGGTACTCTACTTGCGAGGACTGATTCTCGGCGTTGCGTTTGCCGTCGGCCTGAACATGAATTTTGCCGGGATGCCGACATCTGAACGTATTTGGTTCGGTTTTGCGGCGGGCGCGACGGCCTTCGGAGGCGTGAGTGTTGTCCGCGACTTGCTGTTCGGCGCGCGCGGCATCGGCGGCGTGAAATCATGGCGCTATTATCTGGTCGAGAGCGGACTCGGCGCGTTCATCGGTGCAGGCATCGGCTTCTATCTCGACGCTTCGCAACTACCGATTATCGGAACCAAGTTTGAACTTTACAACAGCTTCGGCCTGAATCCGGCGGAGATCGTTACGCGCTGTCAGCAGTTGCGCACCACCGCGCCGAACGAATACACCGCGCTGATCAGCCGCTGGGGCCACATCAAACTCTCCGCCGCTTCCGGCGGCGCGAAGATTCTGTTCAACGAAGCGCTGATGGGCGTGATCGGCTGGGGAATTGCCGCGCCGCTTTTCGCGATCAACAAAGCGTTCCTTTCCGCACTGCTCAACCGCGATGCGTCTTCGATCAAACGGATTGCGACCCGCCCCGGCCTGATCGAACTGGCCGACGGCACCGTTTATGTTCTGCGCTGGGGCCTTTGGATGGCACCGCTGATTTTCACCTTCCTGCGCCCGATGGCCGAAGCCGCCTGGTACAATCAGGACGGACTCATCCGCACCTTCTTCGCCATTTTCAACAGCATGACCCGCGACGCCGCCGGCTTTACCGCGTGGAGCCTGACGGTGTTCAGCTGGATCATCGGCTACGCCTGGTTCCAGATTCTGATCTGGATTGATCACATGGGGCTGCGCGTCGCGACGCTGGTTAATCTTTCGTTCCTCGGCGTTGACCGGCTCGACGAACGCTGCGCCACCTTTGTCGGCGCGGAAGCCACAGCCCGTTTTATTCCGGAAGGAGTGAAACGGTTCACCACCTGGGCGCCGCTGCTGATCCCGTTTTATCTGCCGAAAGGCGATCAGTGGGCGCGGGTCTTCAGCGCTGGCGCCGCCATTCAGGCGCGGCAGGCTGGCGCCGCGCCGGGACTGATCACTCTCATTTTCACCGCTGTCGCGGCGGCGGGCATTGTGACGCTGCTGTTCACGCTGCGGCGGAAACGGCGCGAGCGCCGCGCAGAAGAAGCCGAAGAGGTCTTTGGTTTGATTAACAACAAATACGAGGTAGAACTCAAAAAGAGCGGCGAAATTAATTCGTACCTGACCTCGAACGGTTTCGGCATCAGTCGTTGCGCGTTTGAAAACATCGATCCGTCCGGACGGATTCTTTTTATCGTAGAGATCGGTGAAAACGGCGAGGCGAATAAAGCGTGGCCGGTTCTCGGAAATTTCCCGACGGAACTTTTCACGCCTTCGGTTCATGAAGGAAATAGCGACCGGATCAGAGTGGTTAATACCTCCAACGAAGTTCGCGTTACAGTGACCATCAAACTGCCAGGGCGCGATGACGCCGTGGAGCTGTGGACAATCGAACTCGAAGACCTCAGTGGCAAGGCCCGCAACCTAAAAGTGGTTCCGTACCTTGAATGGATGCTCAACCGTGCAGACGCCGACCGCAACCACACACAGTACAACCGGCTTTTTCCGGAAATGTCGTACCGCGCAGAGATCAACGCGATGCTGGCTTTTCACCGCAGCACCAAACTCTACGGCATTCTCGCGTCGGCCGACGTACCGTCTGGCGTGCTGACGGGTCGCGTCGATTTCATTGGCCGGGCCGGAAACATCTGGACTCCGTTCGCGCTTGAGACGCTGGCCTTCCGGGCGGCGTGTGACGCGGAAGCCTGTCCGACATTTGATCCGATCGGTTCTCTGCTGCTCGACGCGCCGCTGTCTGCGAACGGCAGGCTGTCGCACCGGATTCTGATTGGCGGATGCGAACATAAAGCGCGCGCCGAACAGATGATTGCAAAACATCTCCGGCCGCAAACGGTTTCGTCGCTGTGCGGACAGAAAGAACCGGAGCGTCCTCTGAAAATCGGGCACGGCGAAATTCCTGCCGGCACGCCGGAGCGCTACACGGAATACCTCGATGGCGGCAACACGCTCCGCGTGCTGACGCCGTTTACGCCGCGTCCGTTCGACCACGAAATGGCGAATCCGCTCGGCCAGGTACTGGCCGTTACTAACCACGGACTGCACTCGTCGGCCAGCGGCAACGCCCAGCAGAACCGGCTGACGCCCGACTGGGCCGACTTGACCGGCGATCAGATTTCGTCCGAGGCAATTTATCTCTATGACGAACAGACCGGCGACTGGTTTTCGCCGTGCTACGATCCGCTCAAAGACCGCACCGCCGCGCACGACGTTTTCTTCAGCCTCGATGGCAGCGCGCTTTTCAAAATGCAGAAGGGCGGATTGGAAACCGAACTTACCGTGCACGTCCCGCTCGACGAACCGGCGGGCGTTTATCTTTTAAAAATCCGCAACACCGGCATTGCGCCGCGCCGGTTGCGCGTTGCGCCGTATTTTCAAATTGCGCTGGCGCACAGTCCGGAATATGCGGGCTCGTTGCTCATTTCTCACGACGCCAAAACCGGCGCGCTCTATTTTGAAAATCCGCGCAACCGCTTCCGTACCGGCTCCTGCTTCGCCGCCATGAGCGCGACGGTTGAACAGTTCACCACGCGCCGCGACCACTTCTTCGGTGCGGGTCGCACGGTTGCCCGTCCGCTGTTTGTCGAAACCGGCGCACCCGCTCCGGCGGCAGGCGATGAACTGCCGGTCGCGGCGCTGCTGACGACCGTTGAAATTCCGGCGGGCGAAGAAAAAATAATTTCCATCGTGCTGGGTGAAGCGGACAGCCGCAAACAGGCCGAAGCCTGCGTGAAAAAATTCCAGACGCTGGAACATGCCGAACAGAGTTTGCAGTCAACCCGCGACTGGTGGATGGCGTTGCAGTCCACGCTCAAGGTGGAAACGGACGACCCGGAGTTTGACGCCTATGTGAAGTGGATGAAATACCAGACGCTCAGCGAACGCATCTGGGCGCGCAAAGGATTTTATCAGGCATCGGGAGCATTCGGCTTCCGCGATCAGTTGCAAGACACCGTCAACATGATCTGGGTTGATCCGTCGCTGGCGCGCGCTCAGCTCATTCTGCACGCCGCTCAACAGTTCCCCGAAGGCGACACGGCGCACTGGTTTTTCCTCCAGCAGGACGGGCGTACCGGATTCCTGAGCCGTTCACACGCCAGCGATAATCTGATCTGGCTCGGCTGGGGCGTCGCGGAATATGTCCGCATGACCGGCGACATGACGCTGCTCGACGAAAAGGTCAGTTACCTGAAAGCCGAAACGCCGCTCGCGCCGCTTCCGGCGGGTAAACACGGCATGGGCTTTTTTCCGCTGCGTTCGCCGCGCAGTGATTCCGTTTACAAACACGTTATGCGCGCCGTTGATTTGGTGCTGAACCACCGGATGGGCCGCAACGGACTTCCGCTGATGGGCACTGGCGACTGGAACGACGGTCTCGACGAAATCGGAAGTAAGGGGCACGGCGAATCGGTCTGGATGGCTTTCTTCCTGACGTACACGCTGAAGAATCTGCTTCCAATCATCGGCGAGCGCTGCGGAAAAAGGCGGCGCCACTATTATGAACAGCAACTGCGAATCCTGGGCCGGAACATTGAAAAAGTCTGGCGCGGTGACCGTTATCTGCGCGCCATTCACGACGACGGAACCGAGATTGGCATTGCAGGCGCAGGCTACTGGGAAACCGACGCGCTTGGCGCGGCCTGGGCCGTCTTTGCCGGCGTCAATCCGGAGCGCAGCCGCATCGCGCTCGATACCGCGCTGAAAAATCTGGAAGGCGAAAAAACGATCAGCCTCGGGTATCCGCCGTTGCGTGAAGATACGAAACCTTATCTTGGGCGCAGCAGCACCTATCCCGAAGGAGTTCGCGAAAATGGAATGTATTCGCATGGTGTCCAGTGGCTCACGCGCGCCTGCCGCCTGCTCGCCGAACAGTTCGCCGCACAAGGCGACGCGGAAACCGCTACGCATTACCGCGATGCCGCCGTCCGGCTCTGGTACAAAATCTCCGCCATCCCGCACACACGCGGAGCCGAAATTGAAAACTATGGCGGACAGCCCAACCAGCAGTGTGCCGACTATCTCACCGTCCACGATCCGGGCCGGATGATCTGGAACGGCTATACCGGCGCGGCGGGATGGATGCTGCGGCAGGCCTGCGAAAGTGTGGTCGGCGCGACGCTCGTGGATAATCACGTTGTTCTGCCCGCCGACCTCGACCAGCCGCGCAACGGATTACTCATCAAACGCCTCCGCCGCAACCTCGCCAAAAGCCCGTTCAAACAGTAGGCGAGATCGTCTGGCGGGTGACTCGATGGATTTGAGCTGAAACCGGCGCAGGACGTGGTAGAGTGCCGCGCAATGAAAAGAACAATTTTTGCCGCGAGTTTGGGTGTGTTGCTGGGCGCCGGGTGCGCACATATTTCGCCGCCGACATCTTCTGACGAGTTCAATTTTCCGCTGGTGAAGCCGGAGCATGAGCGCATGCAATCTCTTCTGGCGAATGCGATGGGCTATCTCAAGCCAGAGCACGGCTTGGTCGATCCGGCGTCGGGCTATCCGATGGAAGGGTGGAATCAGGATTCGGAGCGGGCGCTGTATCTCCGTTCATTCACCCAGCTGACCGCAATCGGCGAGCGGCTGGAAGTGCTGGCGAACATTGCGGCGGGCTACGCCGATAATCCGTACATTTCCGGCGAAGAGGCGCTGAATCAGTTGCAGCTGATGACGGCGAGTCTGCTTCACGATCAGACGGATCCGAAGGTCAGCGCAAAAGGACTGCTCGGTAATTTTCTCGGCTTTAGTCCGGACGGCCGCATGGGGCCGCTGAGCGACGAGGTTCAAAAACAAAAGTTTGTCGATGCGTTCGGCGCGGAGCAGGGCGGTCAAATCTGGGACGCGCTGGTTGCCAAAAAATGGATTTTCCCGCAGCAGGACGGCTCGTTCGCCAAGGTTCCGCGCAAGGGCGATTACGGCGATAAGTTTTTTACCGGTGAGCTGGCGCCGTTCGCGGAGAGTAATACCTGCGCGAAGATTATGGCGGTGCTCGATACGCGCGTGGTGCAGATTATTTTCGGCGACAACGCCAACCTGACTGCTTCGGCGGCTAAGACGATCGGCGCACTGCGCCATTCGACGCTGCGCGATGAACCGCTGGCGGCGAAACTGTGCGATAAGCTGGAGCAGTTTATTGCCAATCAGGAAGCGGGCTATCGCTATCTCTACGACGCGGAGTCGGGCACGTTTGCCTTTGGCTGGAACGCGACGCACGACCGCTTTACCGGCTGGGAAGACAGCAACGGCAAGTGGATCGTCGGGCGGATGAATTATTTTGTGAACGAGTTCCGCGGGCCGCTCTGCTTTGTGGTGCAACGGTTCGACCTGCCAGCGGATGCGGTGAAAAACTGCGGCTTTAAGATCAAGCCGTACCGCATGGCGGACAGCCGCGATTTGTACACGTTGGCGACGTGGGAAGGGTCGGCGTTCCAGTCGCTGGGGCTGTCGCTGTTTATGCAGGAGCTGGACGCGCCGGGCTGGCGGGAAAATCTGGAAAACTCCGTGGCGATCAATCTCGATTTTTCAACCCGGCATAAACTGCCTGGCTTTCTGAGCGAGGCGTACAGCGGCAACGGCGTGGAATACACCGGAAGTATCGGTATTCCCGATGTCGCGGTAACTGACCAGCCGCGCATCACGAATGCGCCGTCGCCTTACACGCTCGGTACGGCCTACGAAGTTTCGCCGGACGCGGTCGAAGCGTTTCTTTCCAGTCATTGGAAAACCGTTCGCCGCCTGTTCACCGATCATGGCCCGTGGGAAGGATTTAACACGACACAGAACAAGGTGATTGAGTTTCAGACTTCGGCGCACACGCTGGCGCTGATTCTTGGCGGCATCGGCTCGGCAGAGGAAAATATGCAGCGCTACCTAACGTGGCACGGCGTTCCGTCGCTGGAAAAAGTGCAGGGCGGTGAGTCGAAGCCGTTTGATTTTCTGGCGGAGCGGGTGCAGTGGATTTCGTGGAGTCCGACAGCCGACTCGATTGACGCGCTGCGCTGGCGCAACGGCTTCCGCCTGCGCGCCGACGCAGTGCGCAACGGCGCGGTGACAATTAAGATGCCGAAACCAGTCAGTCTGTCGAACGGCGCGCTGCTGATCCGCTACCGCGCGGCGAAGCCGCTGAACACCGTCATTACGCTGACTGGCGGGCCGACGGTGTTTCAGAATGAAATTTTTGCGCGCTTCGATGTCACCGCTGCCGAAAAAGAAATCCAGGTTCCGCTACCAGCGACGCCGGGGTTGGAGCACGTCAGCGAGCTGGTTATTCGCTTCGGGAACGAACAAAACCCTCTTCCGGTTGATCTGACGCTCTCCGGCTTTGAGTTTGTTCCGGCAAGGTAACGGGATCGCCTCGCCGCCCTCTCCTTTTCCAATAATCCAATATTCCGTTATTCCAATATTCCATCGGCGTTAGCCGATATAGGAACAGCAGTAGTCGGCGACGACCGG
>CAZSSI010000057.1:0-8905 GCA_964609345.1 uncultured Verrucomicrobiota bacterium
TTAACGGATCGGAAACTTGTTGCCTGACCGGGCGGGCTAAAATTTGAAAGATCAAGTGAGGTTCTTCGTTCTTCCCTTCCTCACGACTCAGATGTTACGCCTGAGGTATTTTCCGGTCAAGCGGCCAATTCGCTTTTGTGGTGAGTTTCCCCACATCAGCCTTTGCATTGATGCGCTAAGGCTGAGCACGTATCCGGAAGAACTCTTTAACGGCGGGTTACGACCAGTCTGCGATGTTCAGTCCCTTGATCCGTTTAAAATCACGGGTGTTGTTGGTGACGAGCGTTGCGTCAACCGATCTGGCATGAGCGGCAATCAGCATGTACGACTGCCTGCCGCCTGAAGGCGGAACTACCTGCCTTTTCGAGCGGAAGCTGAGGTTCGTAGTCCCGCCTTGAGGCGGCAATGCGCGGATGGGTTTCGAATGTCCGGCTGCTTGCGCTCCTTCATGAAATCTTTATCAAAGCCGCTCAGGCTGTCGGTGAACCTCTGCCATACTGGATCGGTTGAAGAACAACCCGCCTCCACCTTTCGGTCGCTTCTCTTGTGGCGATCTTTTTCCGGACAGTCCATTTGTGTGTCCCTTGAAATTCCTGTTTCTGTGTCTTCGGCCTGTCCCGCCATAGCCTGCGGCGACGGCGGATGTATTCCGTGGTAAAAACGCTCAACCTTCGCGGATAACGGCGGAGACGGCTGCGCAGACTTTTTTGCCGACGGCTTCGTGGAAGGCGTTGACTTTTTCGTCGGTCAGCGTGCCGGACGGCGAGCGATAAACAAAACTGTAGGCGACGCTCTTCTTGCCTTTCTCCAGCGTCTTGCCGCGGAAGACATCGAAGAGTTTTACGCTTTCGAGTTCGGCAGGCGCGGTGCTCTGGACGACTTGCAGAATTTCTTCATGACGAATCGCTTCATCGACGATGAAGGCGAAGTCGCGCTCAGCAGCAGGATAGAGCGGAATGTCTTTTACTTCGCTCCGTTTCCAGACGTTGGCGATCAGCGGCTCCAGATTCAGTTCGGCGGCGGCGACCGGATCGTTCAGGCGCCACTCTTTGCGCGCGGCGGAATTAATCAGACCAAGTACGCCGATTTTTTCTTTGCCGGAAAGCACCGCCACGGCGCGGCCTGCGTCGAAGGTCGAACTTTCCAGTTTTTCAAAACGGACATCGGTAACTTTTTGTGCGACGAGAAGTTTTTCGACCAGCCCTTTGAGCCAGAGAAATACTTCTTCTTCGCCGATGGCGCGCTGTTTATCCAGCGCACCACGCCCGGCGGGGCCCATCAGTCCAAGACAAACCTTTTCGGTTTGTACTGTCTTGGCGAAGGTGCGGCCGATTTCAAAAAAGACGGCTTCGTCAATCTGGCGCGATTTATTGCGTCCGAGGCTTTCGATCATCTGCGGAATCAGCGAAGTGCGCAGAACCGACTGCTCGGCGCTGATCGGATGCGGCAGTTCTTCGCGCACGGCGGCATCGTCTTTTCCGAACAGGTCGAGCAGCGGATGGCTGACGAGCGTGTAGTTCATGATTTCGCGCGCACCGAGTCCGACCAGATTTTTGCGGCAGGCGGTAATGGCGCGGATGCGGTTGTCATTGGCTCCGGCGATGGTCTGGGCGATCGGCAGTTTTTCGGGGATCTTATCGACGCCATTCATGCGGGCGACTTCTTCAATGATGTCTACTTCGCGTTCGAGGTCGTCGCGGAACGTCGGAACTTCGAGAACGGCTTTTTCGGTGTCGCAGGAAAGAATGGAGATTTCCAGCGACTGGAAAATTTTCTTCATCGCCTCAACCGGTACGTTCATACCGATCAGTTCGCAGGCCGCCTGCCAGCGGAAGGAGATTTGCCGTTTGGCTTTCGGCGCGGGATAAACATCGATGACGCCTTGGCAGACTTTGGCTTCGGCCAGATCGGCCATCAGCGCGGCGGCGCGGCGGCCGGCCCATTCGACGCTGTCAGCGTTGACGCCGCGCTGGAAGCGGTAGGAACTGTCGGTGTAAAGGCTGAGTCCCTTGGCGGTGGCGCGGATGCCGGACTGTTCAAACGTCGCGGCTTCGATCAGAACGGTGGACGTGTCGTCTTTGATTTCGGTATTGGCTCCGCCCATGACTCCGGCGAGCGCAACGGCTTTACTGGCGTCGGCGATAACGAGCATGTCGTCGGTTAGCTGGCGCTCCACGCCGTCGAGCGTGGTGAACTTTTCGCCTTTGGCGGCGTGGCGGACGATGATCTTGCCGTCTTTGAGAAGCGTGTAATCAAAGGCGTGGAGCGGGTGGCCGGTTTCGAGCAGAACGTAGTTGGTGATATCGACGACGTTATTGATCGAACGGATGCCGCAGGCTTCAAGGCGGCGCTTCATCCAGTCGGGCGACGGGCTAATCTTGACGTCTTTCAGAACGCGGGCGGTGTAGCGCGGACACTTCGCGGAATCTTTTACTTCCACGCTGACTTCTTTTTCGACCGGTTCCGAACTTTCCTTCAGTTCAATGGCAGGCATCTTGAGCGGCTTGCCGTAGATCGCGGCGACTTCGCGGGCGATGCCGATAATGCTGAGACAGTCGGGGCGGTTTGGGGTGATTTCGAGTTCGAAAACGGTTTCCGCCGGGCCCATCACGGCGGCGAGCGGCGTGCCGGGCTTGAGCGAAGCGTCGAGAACCAGCAATCCGGAATGATCTTCGCCGAGGCCGAGTTCGTCTTTGGCGCAAAGCATACCGAGCGATTCGACGCCGCGGATTTTGGCTTTCTTGAGCTTAATGCCGCACGGCAGGGTCGTGCCGACGGTGGCGAACGGATATTTACCGCCGACCGCGACGTTTGGCGCACCGCAGACGACGCACAGTGTTTCGGTTCCGCCGTACTCAACAGTGCAGAGGCGCAGCTTGTCAGCGTCCGGATGCGGCTCGATCTGCTTTACCTCGCCGACAACCACGCCTTCAAAGGTTCCGCCGAGCGTTTCGATATGCTCGACCTCCAGTCCGGCAAACGTCAGCTTGTCGGAAAGCCCCGCAATCGTGTCGTCAAAATCCACATAATCCTTCAGCCAGCTCAGCGCAAATTTCATAGTTCACTTCCCGAAGAATTGGAATGATGGAACAGTGGAATGGTGGAATAATGGGGTCGGTTTAATTCTATTGTTTCACGTCTTCACGGGCTCCCTGCCACTATTCCTGTATTCCAACAATCCAACATTCCTTTGTTTGAATGGGCGGCAGTTAAACATGAACCGCTATTTCCGGCAAGCGCTCAGGCGGGGCTTAATCAGTGACGAAGGAAAGTTTTCAGCCGTTGAGTTTGGCGCGTCGGGCCAGCCAGGCGGCGCAAACTGTCAAGATGGCTCCGGCAACGCAAACAGTACCCGCAACCATAAAGGCTTTGGCGTACGAGTCTGTCGCCAGAACGATCTTGCTGGCCACGCGCGGACCGGCAATCGCCGCGATGCTGAACGCTGAAAAGATCACGGCATAGTTAAGCGCGAGATTCTTCGTGCCGAAATAATCCGCTGTGACCGACGGGAAGATGCCGAGGTAGCCGCCGTAGCAGGCACCTACAAAGAGCGCACCGATCAGCAGAGTGTTTTTCTGCATGGCCAGTTGCGGCAGAAAAAACATGGTAACGCCGGTGATAATAAACATCACAAAGAGCGCGTTAAGGCGTCCGGCTTTATCGGAGACGAATCCCCAGAAAACCCGGCCGACGGCGTTCGCCAGACCCATCAGTGACACAATACCGACCGCTTCAGCCGGAGACAGGTGCGTCATCTTCTGAGCAATGGGTGATGCCTGGCTGATAATCATGAGTCCGGAGAACGTTCCGCAGGCGTACATGGCGTAAAGCACCCAGAATTCCAGACGTCCGAAAAGCTGCCGCCAGGTGTAGTCTTTTGCGGCGGCTGAGCCGGGTGAGCCCTGCTTGGGAATCCATCCCGCAGGTTTATAGCCGGCGGGCGGCGTGACCATAAAGAAAGAGGCGAGCACGATGATGACGATGAAGGCCGCGCCGAGGACTTTGAAGGCCCAGAGAACGGGAGTCTGTCCGGCCGGTGCGCCAGACATCAGCTGTTGCGCGATGGGGGCGATAATCAGAGTTCCGCAGCCGAGTGCTCCGACGGAAAGGCCGCTGGCCAGACCGCGCATATCGGGAAACCAGCGTACCGATGTGGAAACAATCGCGCCGTAGGCCGCGCCGCTGCCGATTCCCATCACCACGCCGAAGAAAAAGAGTACCCAGGCAAAAGAACTGGCATAACCGGTCAGTAGCATACCCAGTCCGAAAAGGATTCCGCCGCCGACCACCACCGCGCGCGGACTTTTTATGTCGGCGATCCGGCCCGAGAGAAGCATCCCGAGGGGCAGACAGGCGAGGTTGACCGAAAAGGCGAGAGCCCATTTCACCATGTCGGGCACGGGGCCGGACGGACCCGTTTTCATGAGGCCGAGTGTGATGAGCAGCGGTTTTGCAAATACGCTCGAAGCGTAAGCCGCGCCCATACACATATTCGCCAAAATGCCCATGGAGAGAATAAGCCAGCGCTTGGATTCCAGTTTCATGCGACCTCCTTTACAGTTTGTTGTTTGATTAACGCAGTTGAAAGCCCCGGATGTCAACCGCCTTTCCTGTTTACTGACGCCCAACCCGGCGGGCGTTAAATTAGGAGGGAAAGGGTTTTTCCAAACCCCGGGAAAGCGCTACCTTGAAGACCTAATATAGGGGTCGGTTTTATGAAAAAAATCATCTTTTTTCGTCAGGCCGTATAAACGGAAGTTTTTAACGCGGCGGATACCGCGCCGCTGGCGAACTAAATCTGTTGCCAGTGCAGCAAGGATTCCTGTCCGCGCAAACAAAACGGACGGTGTTTCTGAGATAAGGATTGAAAAAGCCGCCGTGCCGCGCATGATTTGCCGCATTATGGTTGAAGTAAAGGCGGTTATCAAAAACGATGCGGGCATTCACTGCCGTCCGACTGCTGTGATCACGCAGGCCGCAGCCGCATACAAGAGTAAGGTTACTGTCACGGCCCCTTCGGGTTTATGCGAACTGGGTTCCGCGCTGGAGCTGATGATCCTCGGCCTCGAACACGGGACACAAATCACCATTCAGGCAAAAGGTCCCGACGAAGCCGCCGCCGCCGCGAAATTCAAAGAACTTTTTGAGACCGAGTTCGATTTTCCTAACGCCGGGCAGGGCTGATCATTCAGCCGGTTTCGTAGCGGCTTCGTTGAAATGAAGTTCAGCCTTTGGTTCCGGCAGACGTCCTTTGAATTGCGGGATCCACTCGGCATGTGCCTGCATCAGTTCGCGGGTCATTTTGCGGATTTCATCCAGACTCAGGCAGGCTCCGGTCAAAGGATCCATGCTCATCGCCTGAAATACCCGTTCGGGATCAACGTTTAACGTGGCGTCTACAGCCAGTTCCTGAACACTGATTTGCATCCGGTTGATCGCCGCCAGATGAAGCGGCAGGTTTCCGTAGTGCCGGGGATGTATTCCATTGCGGTCAACGAGGCAGGCAACTTCAACGCAGGCTTCTGCCGGAAGATTATCGATGAGCCCTTCATTCATCACGCTCCCGTAGATAACAACCTCTTCACCGCCCGCCAGAGCATTAATGATTTGCGATCCGTATTCGACAGAGCGGTCCAGAGAAAACGGTGTTTCTCCGCTGGCCAGCTTTTCCATTTTGTCTTCCCAGTCTGTCCGGTTGTATAACTCTTTGATGAATGCATGGGCTCCGTTCCATTCTCCTCCCCGTTTATCACAGTACCGCTCAATCAGTTCGGGACGTTTGCGGAACCAGGGCGAGTATTCACTGCAATGTCCGGAACTCTCTGTAACCGGAAATCCCAGGTGCTTCACATATTCCATCCGCACGGTATCGCTATTCCAGATGTCCTGCCGGACGCAGAGCTCACGAACGCGCGGCAGCAGATCTTGACCGTCCGCCTCCATCGTGGTGTACCACGTCTGATGATTGATCCCGGCGCAATCATAGTGAATATCTTCAATCGGAATTTCCAGACGATCAGCCCACTGTTTGAGTGTGCCCTGAACGCTATGGCACAACCCGACCAGCTTGATACCCGGCAACGCTTCAAACAGGCCCCAGGTCAGCATGGACATCGGATTCGTGTAATTAAGCACCCACGCATCGGGGCAGACCTCCAGGATATCGCGCCCAATTTCTATCAAAACCGGCAGTGTGCGCAGACAGCGCATGATGCCGCCGGGGGTCAGAGTGTCGCCGATGCATTGGTCGAGGCCATACGCCAGGGGAATATCAATTTCTTTTTCGATGGCGGCATATCCGCCGACCAGAATGGCGACGATCACGGCGTCGGCATCCTTAAGAGCTTCTCTGCGGTTCAGATGAAGGCTGAATGTGGCCTTGCTGTAATTCCCTTCGCGGAAAATCCGTTCGACAATTCTTCCTGCGTAGGCCAGACGCTTTTCATCCACATCCACGAGGGAAAAGTGAACCTCACGTGTTTTCTCGTATGAAAGAATATCTGCCGTCAAACGGCTGGAAAAAACGATGCTTCCAGCCCCGATGATTACAATGTTACGCATAGAAAGGCTCCTGTTGTTTCTGTGCACTATACCGATTTATCAGGCTGTTAACAGTGTACATAACATCGACTATACTTTTTGTGATATGACAACGAATGATCCGCTGCGGAAAAATCATAGTTCCGGCGAGGAGGTTCTCCCTTCAGGCCGAATGCCGGCGGATCGGGCTCTTTCCCGGTTGCGGGCCAATCCGTTTTCTCCATGGGGCATCAAGGAACTCGCAGAGGAAGAACGCTGTTTCCGGGAGCACTTTTGACTGGTTTTCCGGGTCTCACAGTCTCGCCCGGTCATTAAGGCGGCGCTATCAGCAAGGTCCGCGCGCCATTCGAGAACAATAGCGCCCCGTCTGTTTCGCGGACGCATTTATATTTTCAACACTTAATCGTTCTGTTAAATATCCGGCATGATTTATCAGATTCCACAAGAGATCGCGGCGCTCTTTGCCGGAGCGGCGGCTTACCGCAAGCTGATTTCTCCCGGCGAAGTCCGCGAAACCGCCAGCCGCTATTTTCCGTACACCGAACGCCATCTGCATGCGCTGTGGTTCGACGACCGCTTGCGTTCAGGCTCACTGAAAACGTCGCGCGGCGAACCGGTGACGGTCGAAAATCCCGGACGCTGGAACTTAGAAGCCGGGCCGGACTTTTCCAGCGCGGTTCTTTTGATCGGCCGCGAGAAGCGGCGCGTTGCCGGCGACGCAGAGATTCATATTTTTCCCAATGACTGGAAAAACCACGGGCATCACACCGATCCGCGTTACGGCCACGTCCGCTTTCACATCACCTGGTTCGCCGAAAAAGTTGACGAGTCTATTTTTCCGCCCGGAACCGTTCATATAGTTCTGGCGGATCGTTGCACCGCCGATTTGGATAGCATTGATCTTTCAGCCTATCCGTATCACGAACCGCGTGCGGCAGCGGATTTTCCGTTGTTCGGCACATCGCCAGACGAAATCATCCGCATATTGGAAAGCGCGGGCGAAGAACGGCTCCGGCAGAAAACACAGCGGATGGCGTGGTTGATTCAGCGGCGCGGAGAAGCGCAGGCCGTTTACGAAGAAACCGCCGCCGCGCTCGGCTACAAACACAACAAAGCGCCGTTCCGTAAGCTGGCGCAAAGTTTGCCGCTTGAAGCGCTGGTGCCGTACGGCGCGGACTGGAAAACGGTTTATGCCGTTATGCTCGGCATCTCCGGACTGCTTCCGAAACAACCGGCCGCCAGCTGGCCGGATGCATCCAAAAAAGAACTGCGCTCCCTTTGGGACTTCTGGTGGCGCGAACAGCATAAATGGGAAGAGGTCGAGCTGCTCACCAAAGCCAACTGGAACTTTTCCGGACTGCGCCCGCTCAACCATCCCGTCCGGCGCCTTTGCGCTCTCGCCCAATGGGTCGCGAATGGATTATTTGGTAGGGACGGTTCTCCGAACCGTCCGTGGACGGCTGGGACAGCCGTCCCTACCCACAAATGTTTTTGGTCAACGCATGCTGGCTGGAGCGGAAAAGAAATCCCTGCGAAACTGGTCGGTGAAGATCGGGCGCAGGCGATCTTTCTGAATGTCATGGTTCCGTGCCAGCTGGCGAAAGGTGACGGATCGGTTTTGAAAAATCTGCCGGTCGAGCCGATGAACAGCGTTATCCGCGAAACGGCTTACACACTGTTCGGTCCCGACCATTCACCAAAACTTTACCGCACGGCGCTGGCCCGTCAGGGGCTCATTCAGATGTTCCATGATTTCGTCCTTAGAGGTATAATGCCTGCATGAAAACGATCCTGTTCAGCATCCTGATTGCCGCAACCGCCGGATTCGCTCCGGCTGAGGAGGTCGACATGAAAACCGAAAAAGCCACGTTTGCCGCCGGATGTTTCTGGGGCGTTGAGTCCGCGTTCCGGCAGGTGCCCGGCGTGATCGACACGCAGGTCGGTTATACCGGCGGGCAGACCGCCAATCCGACCTATAAAGAGGTCTGCACCGACACCACCGGTCATGCCGAGGCGATTGAAATCACCTTTGATCCGGCGAAAGTTTCCTACGGAAAGCTGCTGGAGCTTTTCTTTAAAATGCACGATCCGACGCAGGTTGACCGGCAGGGGCCGGACGTCGGCGCGCAATATCGCTCGGCAATCTTCTATCATTCACCGGAACAGAAGTCCGCCGCCGAAGCTTCGAAAGCTGCGCTGAAACAAAGCGGAAAATATAAAAAGCCGGTCGCTACGCAGATTTTGCCAGCCGGGACGTTCTACCGCGCCGAAGAATATCACCAGCGCTACTTTGAAAAGAACGGCGGCCCTGCCTGCCACATTTTTTGACCGGATACTGCTCTGGATTCAGAACACACAGAATTAA
>CAZSSI010000058.1:0-8891 GCA_964609345.1 uncultured Verrucomicrobiota bacterium
ATGATTCGACTTCAGAAATATTTAGCCGAGTGCGGGGTGGCGAGCCGCCGCGCCTGCGAAAAGCTGATTACCGACGGGCTGGTTACCGTTGACGGCAAAACCGTTACGGAACTCGGCACCAAGGTTGATCCGGCTGTTCAGAAGGTCACTTGCGACGGCAAACCGGTCAAGCTGGATCAAAAGGTCTGGATCATGCTCAACAAGCCGGTCGGTGTCATTTGTACCTCCGACGATCCCGAAGGGCGCGAGCGGGTAATCGACATGTTTTCCGATTTGCCGGGTCGTGTTTACACCGTTGGTCGCCTCGACGTGATGAGCGAAGGAC
The DNA here is from genome assembly GCA_964609345.1 of uncultured Verrucomicrobiota bacterium. Taxonomy (GTDB): domain Bacteria; phylum Verrucomicrobiota; class Kiritimatiellia; order Kiritimatiellales; family Tichowtungiaceae; genus Tichowtungia. The sequence continues at coordinate 326 of CAZSSI010000058.1, forward strand.
TGATTTTGATTACCAACGACGGCGATCTGGCGCACCGCCTGATGCATCCTCGCCACCATATTGAGAAGAAGTACCAGGTCTGGGTCGACCGCGAGCTGACGCCGGATGAAATCGACCGGATGCTCAAAGGACTTAATTGCCGCGGCGAGAGTTTGCGTGCGCTCAGGGTGGAGCCTTTACGGCGTACGCCTGCTGGCCAAATTGGCTATACGCTGACACTTGGCGAAGGGCGAAATCGGCATATCCGCCGGATGATGGAAGTTCTGGAGTGCAAAGTGATTCGTCTTCTGCGTGTTTCGGTCGGCCCGCTCCGTCTCGAAAAACTCCGTACCGGCGAACACCGCGAGCTGGCACCTTCCGAAGTCGCTGAACTTCGCAAAGCCGTCGGGCTTTGAAGCGTATAAAAACTTTGTGGCTGATTGCTGCTTCTGTGGGTGCGGTCGGTGGCCGCACTTTTCCTTCCGCGGGCACCGCCCGCGGCTACAGTTTTTACAGCACTTTGATCGTGCTTTGAAATACGATGCCGCTTTTCTTGACGACGCCGGACGAGCTGAGGACGGATGTCACGGCCTTTTCCATGCTGAGAACTTCGGCGAACGCCTTGAAATCATCCGCGGTCGTTGAGAGCAGTTCGTCGCGCAGGTTTTGCCGCTTTTCATCGGTCTGGCCGGTTAGATAACGGATCATGTCGATGTAGCCTTTGGCGTCGGGCAACAGATACGTGTCGATGCCGCCGATGGCGCCGATCAGCGCGCGGGTCAGTTCGTCTTCGTCGAGCTGGAGGTTTTTCAGGAAGTCGGCGGTTTGACCATAGGCTTCGAGTGTGGCGGCGAGGTTCGGGTCGCGATACGAAGCGAAGGCGAGCACGCCGCAGTTTGGATCAAATCCGCACATTGCACCGTACGCTCCGCCCTGTACGCGAACTTTTTCCCAGAGCCACGCCGTGCGCAGATATTTGGTGATGACGAGCGACGAGCCGTTCATTTTATAGCCGTTGTCGAACAGGTTGATGGCGCGGCCGACATAGTTGACTTGCGACGGAATCAGCAGCGCTTCCGACACGGGTTGCGTTGCTGGAAACTCCCACTTATTTGAAGGAACGCTTCCGGCTTTCGGAAAGTTCGCGAGAAAACTTTCCAGTTCAACAGTGACTGAGGTGCGGTCTTTGCCGTCGGCGGTAATGTTGACGACCAGTCCGCCAGCGAGGAGTTTTTGCAGAATGCCTTCGAGCCGGGCGACGGTTCCAGGCCAGTCTTCTTTCATTTTTTTCTGCACGGCGCGGTGAAAGAAAAGAGCGTCGATGCCACTCAGCGTTTCGCTTGCGCGGTACGCTTCGTGATAGTGCGCTTTGAGCCGCGACATAACCGCCGAATGTCCACTGGGCACCAGCGACCCTTCCATATCGGCTTTCTGCTCCAGCAGGATTTCTTTGAAGCGCTTACGGTTGTTGAAGGCGGGCGTGAAGAGAATGTCGTGCAGGAGGGCGAAAAGGTCGCCGATCTGTCCGCTCATACATTTTCCGCGCAGGAACAGATGGGCGGTGCTTTCCGGTGAATTCTCGAGTGCCGCGAGAAACGGACAGGCGTGGATGCCGCCGGTTTTCTGCGCAATACGCCGGGCGAGCGAGGCGAAGTCTTCTTTCTGTGTTCCCATTTCAAGGAGCATGCTGCCGAGCAGTGAAACCCACGGCAGTTCTTCGGCGGTCACGGCGTGCAGGTTGAAACCGACATCTACATAAACGATGCCGCCGGTAAAAATTTCGTGGAAGAGAACGGTGGCCTTGTCGTGCTGTTCGACGGCGCGCGAAATGGTACGGATTTTTTGGTCGAGGTCGGAGCGGTGCAGTAACGGCAGAGTTTTGAAGGCCTCCGGCGTATCCGGCGTTTTCTGCATTTCGAGCAGGCGGGCGGCGGCGTCAACGGTGCGAGCCAATTCGTCAGGGTGCATGGTGTCGCGGAGGGCCTGCATGCGCGCTTTTTCTTCGGCCTCGTCGCGGGCGGCTTTGTCTTTGTCGGGAATCAGGCGAACGGTGGCGCGGTGGGTATTCTTGAGCAGAATATTTTCGATGAGTTCTTCGAAGTAGCGCGGGTTCGCGGCGATTTTGCTTTTCAGTTCGGCGAGCGGATGTTCGTAGGCGGCGAGGCCGAGCGGATCCCAGCCGTAGAGCCAGGTTTCCAGCATGTTGAGCATGACGGAAAGGCCTTGAGGGAAACTGCCGTGGTTGTTTTCGCGTAAGTCGAATTCGAACGAATTCATCGCGGCTTCAATGTCGCCGCGGTCTATGCCGTCGCGAACCAGCTTCTCCAGAGTTTGAAAAATCAGCGCTTCGACCTTTTCGAGATTTTCAATTTCGACACCTTTCATGCCGATGGACCAGGCGGACTGGCGCAGATTGGTTTCGAGTCCGAAGCCGGCGAGGTCTTCGCCGAGGCCGGACTCGATCAGCGCTTTGCGCAGCGGCGAGCCGGAGTTTCCGGTGAGAATCTGGTCGAGGATGATGAGGGCGAAATGGAGAATCCCGTCGGGTATGGCCCAGTTGACGGTGGTGAAGGCGTGCTTTTCCCCTTCGCTGACGGAATAGCTTTCTTCCACGGTTACCGGCTTGTCGAACGGTTTTTGTAGCGGAATGGAAGAATTTGGCGGGGTTTCCAGACAGTTGAAGCCGTCGAGATATTCACCGAGGATTTTGAGGCGGCGGTCGGGGTTATCGTTGCCGTAGAAGAAAATGCGGGCGTTGGAAGGATGATAATAGGTTTCGTGAAATTTGCGGAAGTCCTGATAGGTGAGCGTTGGGATTTTTGCCGGATTGCCGCCGGAGTCGAGGCCGTAGGTGGTGTCCGGGAAAAGAACCTGCTGGGAGCGCTCGATCAGAATATTATCCGGCGAGGAGTAGGCGCCTTTCATTTCATTATAAACAACGCCTTTGCAGGTAAGCGGGGCATCGAGGTTTTCCAGTTCGTAGTGCCAGCCTTCCTGCCGGAAAAAAGCCGGTGTGATGCGCGGAAAGAAAACCGCGTCGAGGTATACGTCGACGAGATTGTAGAAATCCTGCTCGTTCTGGCTGGCGACCGGATAAACCGTTTTGTCCGGATAGGTCATCGCATTGAGGAAGGTTTGCAAGGAGCCTTTTAACAGCTGAACAAACGGATCTTTGAGCGGATATTTGCGCGAGCCGCAGAGGACGGTGTGTTCGAGAATGTGTGCGACACCGGTCGAGTCAGACGGCGGCGTACGGAAGGTGATGCCGAAGGCTTTGTTATTGTGGGTGTTCTCAACCGAAATAATTTCCGCGCCGGTCGGCTCATGGCGGTACTCTTTGACCGTACCGTTGAACTCGCTGACGAACTGTTCCCTGATGAGTTTGAAGTTATTCATAATTAAAGCGGGGCAGGATAGCGGTGAGATGGGTGCCAAGCAACGCTAATCACGGGTGATGAGGTGCTGAATACTGCGCAAGGCAAAGACCGCCACGATTGCGCCGACCATGCCGACCACGTCAGTACGCAGATCGCTCAGTCCGGCCGAGCGGTCAGCGGGAATGAATTGCAGGACTTCTGTGGCGGCGGCAAAAAAGATCAGTCCGGCAGATACGGCGGCGACGCGCCTTAACGAGGGGGGTGCGGAAACCCACGAGAGAGCCGATAGAAACGCCAGCAGGCTGAAGAGGGTGAAGTGACCGATAACGTGTGCCTGTTCGACGACGAGGCCGGACAGGTCGAAGGCCGGTTCGTCTTTTGGCTTGGCCGGTTTTGGAGCGACGGATGGTTCCGGCTTGGCTTTCACAGGTTGATCCGGAGGTGCAGGTGTGACGTGTTTCGGACGCAGTCCCTTTGCGGTGTGAAACGATTTCTCAATCGAGGTATCAAGAAACTTTCCGGGAAGAGTGATACCGATCATGATCAGCGCCAGCGTCACCAGAATCATGTATCCATAGCGGCGGGCCCATGGCCGCAAGGCGAAAAGGCAGAGGCCGAAGGAAATGATCCACAAGGTGCCGAAAAATAGTTTCCACCACGGCGCGGAAGACCGCTCCCGAACCGGAATCACCGAGACATCGTCAATCTGCATTGTTCCAGCAGAGCCGAGATTCTGGATGTGCAGGCAGGCGTTGGTAGCACCCGGCGGAACAGGAAAGAAGTCCTTATAATAACGCCAGCCGGTGTCTTTGGAGATGTTCATCACGCCATGGTGCAGATTGAATAGATCTTTGGCTCCAGCATCGTGGTAAAAGAAAATGGCGCGCGGGAGGTGATAGTTTTCTTTGCCCCGGACAACGCCATGGGCGGCGGCTCTCATGGATACGCGGAAGGCAGGGACGTTGGTTAAGTCGTATGTGGTAAAGCGCAGGATTCCGTTTTGGCCCGGCGAAGTGGTCAGTACGACGCCCGGAGATCCGCCGAAGCCGCCGTCCTGAACCAGTCTGGTCCGTTCGTTCCAGCCGCTCCAGACGTTGGTGCAGGCCGGTGTGTTGAAGCTTCCGTCCGGAATCAGTTCCGGGCCGATCGGTTGCCACGGCTCGTAGAAGTTATAAAACAGCGCCATCGAGCCGACGGTCAGGACGGCAAAGGTCGCGGCAAACAGATTCCGTCTGGCGGTTTTATTCTTCATCCGGAAACAATCTCGCAAAAGTTTCTTTCCAGCGGAAGTTTTATACGGGAAATTCACCGCCCGCATGAAAACCTATTTAGACGAATATAAAGCCTTCATTTTTGACCTCGACGGAACGCTGATCAACTCCGAGAAGTATCACGCCGACGGTTTTGCGCACGCTGTCGAGACGTTGAGCGGCTACCAGCTGACGCCGACGGAGCGGCGCGAGTTTTTTGAAGCGCACACCAATGTGTTCACACCGGTTCTTGCGGCACGGCACGGGATCACGCTGGATCCCGATGAAGTGCTCAGTCGCAAACGGGATCACGTGAGCCGAAACTTTAAAGCGGAAATCCTACCGGGCGTGGAGACCTTCATTGAAAAATGGCAGAAGCAGATGCGCATGGCTCTGGCCAGCAATTCGTCGCGCTGCTTTGTGAAGCAGGCGCTGGTGGGGGCGCACTTAATTGATGTATTCGAATCGGTTGTCACCGTTGATGATGTGACGCTCCGCAAGCCCGATCCGGAAATGTATGAACTGACTCTGAAAAATATGAGACTGTCCCCGGAAGACGTTTTGGTGTTCGAGGACAGTCCGGCTGGCGTGGCCGCGGCGCAAGCCGCCGGATGCGCCGTGGTCATGATTGAAAACGGAGCCGGGCGTTTTGTGGAAGGCGTACCGCGCTACACATGGAAGGAGCTTAAGCAGTTTTGAAAACGACACCGCTTCACGGAGAACACGTTGCGCTGGGCGCACGAATGGCTGAATTCGGCGGCTGGGATATGCCCATTCAGTACGAGGGAATTCTGGCTGAACACGAGCACACCCGCACCAAAACCGGACTGTTCGATATCTGCCACATGGGCGAATTTGAACTGATCGGCCCGACCGCCTGCGCCGACCTCGAACGTCTGCTCACGATGAACGTTTCCACACTGGCCGTCGGCCAGTGCCGCTACGGCTTTATGCTCAACGGGCAGGGCGGCGTCATTGACGACCTCACCTGTTACCGCCTTGGCGAAGAACGCTACATGCTCGTCGTCAACGCCGCCACGATCGACGGCGATGCCGCGTGGATTCAGCACCGCCTTTCATTAGGAACCGTTTTCACCGATCTTTCCGACGGCATCGCCAAACTTGACGTGCAGGGGCCGACGGCGCGTGCCGAAATCGAAACGGTCATCGGCAAAAAACTTCCGGAGCTTGGATATTTCAAGGCCGAAAGTTTTAATGCGCTGGACACGGAAATGTTGGTCAGCCGCACCGGCTACACCGGCGACTGGGGCTATGAACTTTATTTTCCGGCAACCGAAGTCGTCCGCATCTGGCGCGCACTGCTCGCTAATCCGAACATCAAACCCATCGGCCTCGGCGCGCGGGATACGCTGCGTCTCGAAATGGGCTACTCGCTTTACGGCCACGAACTTTCGCTCGACCGCACGCCGGTCACCACCAGCCGAGGAATGTTCATTCGCAAAGAGGGCGGATTTATCGGCGAAGCGGCTGTCCGGCGCGATTTAGCAAACCCGCCGGAATTTCTGGTCGCGCTGGAATTCGACAGCAAACGCGCCGCCCGCGCTCACGACAAAGTGATTTTCAAAGGAGTGGAAACTGGCATGGTCACCAGCGGATCGGTTTCTCCGAGTCTCGGAAAAGCCGTTGCGCTGGCGTTTGTTAAAGCGGAGCACGCGAGCCTCGGAAACACGCTCGATGTCGAAATCCGCGGCAAACTCTTCCCGGCCAAAGTCGTTGAACTGCCTTTCTACAAAAACGGAACGGCGCGAAGCTGAAGGGTTATTTCTTCTTCGTCTTGTATTCGCCCTGCTGTTCGCGGATCAGGTTGAGACAATACGTATTGAGGCTTTCGCCACGACAAAGGGACTCAATCGCCAGTGCTTTGTGAAGCTCTTCGCCGACCCGTACCACGAATTTGCCGGAATATTTTTTACCGGCGGTGGCGGAGGGAAGGGGCTCTCCGTCTTCTTGATACACATTGATCCATTCATCCACGGCCTGACAGAGCTCTTTGTAGACAGCGGCTTCATCGTCGCCGTGAATGCCGCCCAGCATTAAGCCGGGACAGGTGCCCACATAACACTGATCCTCTTCGGACCATTCGACGATTTTTAGATATTTATCGCTAAGTTTCATTTTCCAGCCTCCCTCAGAGCCCGTTCGATATCCCGTTCCTGATATTTTTTCGCATCGTGTCCCGGATTGCCGCTGATTGTGATTTTGCTTCCACAGGGATGTCTGAAGTTTCTATGACTGCCTTTGCCGCCACGGTCTTCAAATCCTGCTTTTTGCAGGTCGCGTATCAGCTCTCTGATTTTCCTTGGCATGATTGATAGTACTACTTTGGTACTATAATCCGCCATCAAATTTATTTCCGGTGTTTTTCCATGAAAACTACCCGCAGATGCGGTTAAATCGCCCGCCTTATGAAACAACAGCTTTTAATTTTTGATCTGGACGGAACGCTGGCCGATACGCGGGCCGATCTGGCGACCGGCATCAACCTGATGCGGGCGCATTACGGACTGCCGCCGATCAGTGTGAAAACGGTCGAAAGCTATGTCGGCGACGGAATTCGTGTGCTGGTCGAACGCTCGCTGGAAGGTGTGGATGTCGATGTTGACGAAGCGCTGGCGCTCGACAAAAAGTTTTATGCCGAACACATGCTCGATGAAACAGTGCTTTATCCAGGCGTCGCTGAAGGTTTGAAAAAACTGGCGGATGCCGGTCATTTACTGGCGGTACTCAGCAACAAGCCGGGTGAACCGTCACGCATTATTCTGAAACATCTCGGCGTGGGCGATCTGTTCTTTCGGATTATCGGTGGCGGCGATGTGCCGAACCTCAAACCGGCGCCGGACGGAATTTTCGAACTGATGACTCAGAGCGGTATTTCCGCCGGGAGCGTCTGGATGCTCGGCGATCACCACACAGACCTCGAAGTCGCGCACAACGCCGGAGTCAAAAGCGGCTTCGTCACCTACGGCATCGGCCATCCCGGCAAATTTACCGCCGATCAGGTCTGGAACGGATTTGGAGAGTTAGTCGGGTTTTTCACCGCGAATGGACGCTAATGGACGCGAATAATTGCATGCTGGTCGGCGAAGCACCCATTAGCGTATATTCGCGTCCATTCGCGGTTTAAATTTAGGGAGATGAGTTATGAGTAATACTGAAGGACTGAAACTGCTGAAGAAGGGCGAAAAGAACTATCCGAAAAAACCGGATGCTTCGATTCTGGAAACCTTCAAAAACTCCAACCCGCAGCGCGACTACTGGATCACCTTTGAAACGTCCGAGTTTACTTCGCTTTGCCCGATCACCGGCCAGCCCGACTTCGCGACCATCAAGATCGAGTACATTCCCAACAAACTCTGCGTAGAAAGTAAATCGCTCAAGTTGTTCCTCTTCTCGTTCCGCAACGAAGGCTCGTTCTACGAAGACGTCACCAATCGCATTTTCACCGACCTGACGTCTGTCTGCAAACCGCGCCGCCTGATCGTCACCGGCGACTTCACCGCCCGCGGAGGCATCCGCTCCAGCATCCGCGTTGATTCGGCGGATTCTTAATCTGGAGTGCGGCGGCAAGTGTAACGCGACGCCTCTTTAGGCAGAGCGGCCTCGCGCCTGCGGGTTGCCGTTCCCGCTGGTCACTCCAGCCTTCGACTGGCTGTCTACGCTTTGCTCCGACTGCGTCCGCACTAAAAGGCGAGCGGTTGCAGTTTCCTCTCTTGATCGCCACACTTTCAAGCCATAGTTTTCCGGCTGTAGCTTTTATCGTTAGCCGCGATAAATACGGCTGGAGGGTTCGAATTTTTACGCCCGCCTTTTTTCGGGGTTAATTTTTAGGCTTGGGCTTGTCAAAAGGATGAATCCTAGTACCATGCTCCGTCTTGTCTTAATTTCGGGGTGTGGCTCAGCCTGGTAGAGCGCTACGTTCGGGACGTAGAAGTCGCAAGT
>CAZSSI010000059.1:0-1243 GCA_964609345.1 uncultured Verrucomicrobiota bacterium
GAAAGGGAAAGTCACCGCGCTGGTCGGCCCGTCCGGTTGCGGAAAGTCCACGCTGCTGCGCTCCATTAACCGGATCAACGACCTGCTCAGCACCGTGCGGATTAACGGCGAAATGACGCTGAACGGCGAGCCGGTCTATGCGCCGTCGGTTGATGTGATCGAACTGCGCAAGCGGATGGGGATGGTTTTTCAGAAGCCCAATCCGTTTCCGATGAGCGTCTATGAGAACGTCATTTATTCACTGCGCATCGACGGCGAGCGCAATAAGGCGGTGCTCGACGAAGTGTGCGAGCGCAGTCTGCGCGGTGCGGCGATCTGGGAAGAGACCAAGGATCGTCTGAACGAAAGTGCGCTGGGCATGTCCGGCGGTCAGCAGCAGCGCCTTTGTATCGCCCGCGCCATTGCCGCCGAACCGGAGGTTCTTCTGATGGACGAACCCTGTTCGGCGCTCGATCCGATCGCTACAAATAAAATTGAGGATCTGATTGCCGATCTGCGCGGTGAGTATACGATTGTGATTGTGACACATAACATGCAACAGGCAGCGCGGGTGAGCGATTATACCGCTTTTATGTATCTTGGACGGTTGATTGAGTTTGGCCCGACCAGCACAATTTTTCAGAACCCGCACCTGCAGGAAACTCAGGATTATGTGACCGGACGGTTCGGATAAGGAGAAAGTTATGTCGGTAGTTTTTATGAAGGAGATTGACCACCTCAAGCGGCAGATTCTGACGCTGAGCGCACAGGTTGAAGAGAGCGTGATCCTCGCTGTCAAGGCTTTGCTGACCCGCGATGAGGAGTTGGCCCAGCAGGTTATCCGCGGAGATTTCGATGTGGACGATGTCGAAGTGATTGTCGAAGAAGAAGCACTGAAAATCATGGCGCTGTACCAGCCGGTGGCGGCCGACCTCCGTTTTTTGACCTGCGTTCTTAAAATCAATAACGATTTAGAACGGATCGGAGATCTGGCTACCAACATCGCCAAGCGTGCCGTCAAAATCTGCAAGGAACCTGCGCTGATCATGCCGGATGAGCTCAGTCAGTCAGCCATCCGTGCCCGCGATATGGTGCACGGCAGCTTGAATGCTTTTGTGAGTTTTGATGCCGGTCCGGCCCGGGAAGTCTGCAGAGCGGACGACGAAGTGGATCAGTTCTGCAAGCAGGTGCGACGTTTTGTGGAAGCGCAGATTACGAAGAATCCCGCCAGCATCAGCGGGTATCTCGATATGCTGCTGGCCTC
>CAZSSI010000059.1:1343-6422 GCA_964609345.1 uncultured Verrucomicrobiota bacterium
GGGTCTGAAGGCGGTTGCGCAGAAAAAGCCGGATATGATTCTGCTCGACCTCATGCTGCCCGGCAAAGACGGCTTGCAGATCTGCCGCGAACTCAAACAAAACGCCGGCAGCCGGGATATTCCTGTGGTCATGATGACTGCGCGCGGCGAAGAGAGTGATATCGTTACCGGCCTCGAGCTCGGTGCCGAAGATTACATTGTCAAGCCGTTCAGCCCGAAAGTTCTGGTCGCCCGCGTGAAAGCGGTCTTGCGCCGGAAAGCCGTTCCGGCGACGCCGGATGCGGAAGATGTTTTGCGAATTTATGATCTGGTCATTCATCCCGGCCGCCACGAAATAACCGTTGGCGGAAAACCGGTTGATCTTACCGCCAGCGAATTCGGAATCATTCATTTTCTGGCCCGCCGTCCGGGCTGGGTTTTCACCCGTTATCAGATCGTGGATGCGGTGCATGGCGAAGACTATCCTGTCACCGAGCGCTCTGTTGACGTACAGGTTGTCGGCTTGCGCAAAAAACTGAAAAAAGCGGGCGACTATATTGAAACGGTGCGCGGCATCGGCTATCGCTTCAAGGATGAGGAATAGGCATGCGGACGCGGCGCATCTTCTGGCAGATTTATCCCGGACATCTCGTTGTCACCCTTTTTACACTGCTGGTTTGTTTTGCCGTTTTTACTTCCGCCTTGGAGCGTTTCTACCGTAAGCAGGTTGCTGAAAATTTGACAGCGCTGGCTTTGTTTTCAGGTGAACAGGTGCGTGACCGCTTCGACACCGGCAATCTGGACTATCTCAACAACACGGCGACCAAGCTGGGTTCAAAGTCACCAGCGCGTATCACACTGATTCTTCCGGATGGGACGGTCGCTGGCGAGTCGGCCAAATCGCGCGAGCAGATGGAAAACCACCGCGACCGTCCGGAAGTGAAGGTTGCCATTGAAGAAGGCCGGACGGGTCAGTCCATACGATTCAGCGCCAGTGTCCGCAAAGTGATGCTTTACGTTGCCGTGCCCGTCTATCGCGACAACACACTGGTTGGCGTGGTTCGTACGGCGATGCCGCTACTCCGAATGAATGAAGTGCTCAGCGGAATGGAACGCAGTCTGTTTTGGGGCGGGGCGGTGATTCTGTTGCTGGCGGCGCTCCTGAGTCTGTTTGTTTCTCGCCGCATTTCAAAGCCACTTGAGAGTATCCGGCGGGGCGCTGAACAGTTTGCCGCCGGCGATTTTTCGTACCGGCTTCATTCTCTCGGTTCCGCCGAAGTGGGTGCGCTGGCCGAAACGATGAACCAAATGGCGGCTCAGCTTGAGGAGCGTCTGCAAACGGTCAGTAAGGAGCGCAACCAGCGCGAAGCCGTGCTTTCCAGTATGGTCGAAGGCGTGCTGGCTGTGGACACCGACGGGCAAATCATCAGTCTGAACAAGGCCGCAGCACAGTTCTTTAATGTGTTTCAGCCTGAAACAGCGGCGGGCCGCAGCATTGAAGAGGTTTTCCGGAACGTCAAATTACAGCGGTTTGTCGCCGAGGTGCTCGAGGGACAGGAAACCCGCGAGTGCGAACTGGTTATCCAGAATCATCAGGCCTACTACCTTCAGGCGCGCGGAACCAATCTGCTCGGTGCGCAAAACCGGCGTATTGGCGCGGTCGTTGTGTTCAATGATGTTTCCCGTTTGCGCCGCCTTGAAAACCTCCGGCGCGACTTTGTTGCCAATGTTTCACACGAACTGAAAACACCGATCACCTCCATCAAAGGATTTGTGGAAACCCTGCTGGACGGCGCGATTAACGATCCGGTCGAAGCAGAACGTTTTTTGAAAATTGTTGCCAAACATGCCGACCGGCTCAACGCGATTATCGAAGACCTGCTTATGCTCTCGCGGCTTGAACAGGGCGGCAAGGAAGGGATGGACATGCAGCCAGCCGGACTTTGCGGGCTTATGAATTCCGCCGTCGAAGTCTGCGCCCAGCGCGCTGCCGAAAAGAACATCACCATTCGCGTCGAGTGTTCTGAAGATTTGACCGCCATCGTCAATCCACCGCTGATTGAGCAGGCGCTCATTAACTTGATTGGCAACGCAGTTAAATACAGTGCCAACGGAAAAACCGTTGTTGTCAGCGCCCGGACAGAAAGGGGTGGTGTTGTGCTGTCTGTAAAAGATCATGGCTATGGAATCGAAAAAGAGCATCTCGAACGGCTCTTTGAACGGTTCTACCGCGTGGATAAAGGCCGCAGCCGTCAGGAAGGCGGAACTGGGCTCGGACTCTCGATCGTTAAGCACATCGCTCAGGCGCACGGCGGAACGGTATCTGTCCAAAGCCGCTACGGCGAAGGCTCGACGTTTTCCGTCTTCATTCCGGCGGTGTAGAGTTCCTACCGGGGAAAATTTACAGCGCCCACATCAGTAGAAGCGGCACCGTAATTATGGCGCCCAGATGCGTGGTGAGCAGCGTTGCGGCCATAAAGCCAGAGTCGCCATCGAAGCGTTCGCTGAAAATCAGACCGGTGACCGAAGCGGGCATCACAGCCATCAGAATCAGGATGTTGCGGGAAACGGTGTCCTGCGGAATGTGTTTGATGATCAGAATAAATATAACCGGCACCACCAGCAGGCGGAGAATGGAGGCAATCCAGATGTGCGGGTCGTTAACGGCGACTCCCCGCAAAGTGGCAATGCGGCATCCCGCCACGATCATCGAAACCGCTATGGTGGCACGGCCGATGGTTTCCGCTCCGAAGTAGAGCAACTCGATGATCCGGTTAAGCAGAACGCTGTCCGGTAGCCGCCACGGCGAGAGATCGCGCACACAGATCCAGACGATTGAAAACAGCAGTGTGACCAGTGGCGGGCCGAAGACCATGCGCAAGCCATCCTTCAGCCGGTTGTCGCGGTTAAACAGAAACACACCGAGTGTCCAGACGGACAGTTCAAAACCAAATGCAGCGAACACCAACAGAGCCACTCCTTCTGGTCCCCACGTCAGCAGAACCAGGGGCAGGGGCAAAAACAGACAGTTGTTGAACGTGCTTTGGAAAAGAAAGGCAGAGGCCCGCTTAGGATCAATCTGTTTCATCCAGCGCAGACTCAGCAATCCAAGCGCCAACCCTGTGGCGAAGATGGATATGGCCATTAGCGGCATTGGCCAGTTGCGGGCGAGCTGCTGCGGGTGGAGCCGGGTGATGGAATAAAACACCATGGCCGGATAGATAAAGCTGATCAGCAGTCGCGCCAGCTCGGACGCGCCGGTATCGCTGATTACGCCGCGTTTGCGGGCGAACCAGCCGACAGACATCAGAGACAGAACAAACAGAATTTGCAGTACATAGTTCATGAGGGCGCAATGAATACCGGATACGGACGGATTAAAAAGAAATATCTGCAGATTTTATGAGCGTCTTGTCCCATGCCGGTTATCGGGTCTGGCAGTACTTCACTTGCATGCCTTTGAGGAAGTTGCGCAGCATCTGGTCTTTGCATTCGCGGTAGTGTTTGTGATCCGGCTTGCGGGAGAACGCACTCAGTTCATGTTTGCTGATCGGCATGTCGGCCAGACCCATAATTTCCAGTACATCTTCGGCCCTTAGGTTTAATGCAATACGCAGTTTCATCAGAATGACGTTGTTCGTTAGAATCGTTTCCGGCGCGGGTTGCGGCCCTTCTTTTTTGCCGCGTTTGTCGATGATGAATCCGTTCAGAAAAGCGGCCAACTGAGCGTCACTGCATTCCTGATAAGCCGGATCATCGTCCTTTTTCAACCAGGCATTGATCTGATCCCAGGTTGCCGGATGATCCGCCAGAGCGAACAGGGCGATTACTTTTGAATCCTTCAAGTCGAAGGTGTAGCGGAGGCGGCGCAGAATATCGTTGTTTCTCATAAGGTTCGTACCGGTTTGGGTTTTACTTCAGTTCTGCGTTGCAGATTTTCTGTGCTCCTTTAATCAGCGATTCAAAGTAAGCGGGCACCATGGCGGTGAAAGTCATTTTCTCTTTTGAAAACGGATGGATGAGGGTGAGCGAAGCCGAATGGAGCGTGAGTTTTTTGAAGCTCTTTTCTTTCGCGCCGTATTTCGCGTCGCCAGCTACCGGGCAGCCTTTATCCGCAAGGTGCACGCGGATCTGATTTTTTCTGCCGGTGAAAAGTTCGATTTCCAGCAGACTGAAGCCGGGCGTTTCTTTCAGTACCCGGTAGCCGGTTTTGGCCAGCTTGCCTTTTTTTGGGTCGGAGACGGAGTACATCTTAAAGGCGCTGTTTTCCGCCAGATAGGAAGTGATAACGCATTCCTTCTCCGCCAAGGTTCCGCAGACGATGGCATAATACTTCTTCTGAAATTCCTGCCACTCATCCTGAAGGTACTGCTTGGCAGATTCCGTCTTGGCAAACACCAGAACTCCGGACGTTTCGCGGTCCAGCCGATGCACGATATAAATCCGGTTTCTGGATTTCGGATTTCCCCGGCGGACGTAGTTATTCAAAAGCTCGTGTGCTGTGCTGCCCGGAGCTTTTCCGTCGCTCATGGTCAGCAGGCCGCTCACTTTGTCCGCAACCAGCAGGTCGCGATCCTCGAAGAGAATCGTCAGACCCTTCGGCTCGAACTTTTTGTAAGGGTTTTTAAAGGTCTTTTGTTGTTCCTGCACTCAGCATCCGATCAGCTCGTGGTCGAGCATGGTTTTATGGTCAAAGGTGAAGCGGCCGACAAATTTTTCTCCGGCGAGCAGTTTGGGATACCAGACCGGATCGTCGGCCCACATATTTTCCCACGGCAGGGCGTTCACCGGAAACCAGTGCGGAATCGCTTCGTCGGTTTCTGTCGGCGTACCCGTAAATTCTGTGGCGGTGAAAACCTCGCCGTGAATGCTGTGTCCGTCGATGAACTGGAACATCAGCGTTCCGGCGTGGGTCGGATTGAGCGGCGTGATGCAAAGTTCTTCCTGTGTTTCGCGTACGGCGCATTCCAGCGGAGTTTCGCCCGGTTCCAGCCGTCCGCCCGGCGCGTTGAAATAGCCTGCGCCGAAACCGCGCTTTTTGTGAATCAAAAGCATCCGGCCATTCTGAAGAATGAACATCAGCGTGGCGCGTTCTTTGGG
>CAZSSI010000059.1:6522-8772 GCA_964609345.1 uncultured Verrucomicrobiota bacterium
CCGTTGTTGAGTTCTTTTTTCCACTCCGGTTTCAGGCCGACTTTTTTAAGAAGCTGCCGGTCGCCAGCGTAAACGTAGGCTGTACAGCCGGTGCAGCGCTGTTTCAGAAAATCGCCGAAGTCTTTCATCAGTTTTTCCGCCGACTCGCGGTCGCCGAGCCGCACGCCGTAAGGTGGATTGACGACAATGTCGGAATTTTCAAGCAGCGGATAATCGAAGACATTTTTTTCCGAACACTGGAACCGATCTTTGCATCCGGGCAGATTATTGAGGTTTGTGCGGGTCGCGCGGACGGAGTCGCGGTTGATATCGCTACCGATCAGCAACCCTTCGGGCAGAGGGCGCATGGCGGCATCGGCTTCTGCTTTCACCTTTTTCCAAACCTTAGAATCAAAGTCAGGCAGGCGTTCGAAGCCCCAGTGCTGTTTTCGCAGATAGCCGGCCGGAATGCGGCAATAGCTCATCGCAGCCTCGCAGAGCAGGGTGCCGGAGCCGCACATTGGATCGATCAGCGGACGCTCGCCGTCCCAGCCGGAGAGTCGGATGATGGCCGCGCCCAGCGTTTCCTGCATCGGAGCTTCAACCGAAACGGTGCGGTAGCCGCGCCGGTGAAGCGAGCCACCGGAAACGTCGATACTGAGCGTTGCGCGGCTGTTGCGGATAAAGAGGTGAACGCCAAGATCCGGATTTTGGACGTCAACGTTGGGCCGGCCCCCTTCTTTGTTGCGGAAAAAGTCGCAGATGGCGTCTTTGACCTTGAGCGCGGCGTACTGCGAGTGGGTTAGCGACGGCGTGTTCGACGTCACCGCATGGATCGCGAAGGTGTCGTTGACCGTCATGAACTGGCTCCAGTCCTGTTTGAGTGCGGTCTGATGGAGATAGTTGTCGCTGTGGCAATCGAAAGTCACGAGCGGTGCGAGGACGCGTACGATCAGTCGCGCGGTATAGTTGATGCGGTAAAGCACCTCGTGCGAGGCTTCAAAATGCAGGCCGCGGTAGGCTTCGATGATATTCGTTGCGCCAAGGCTTTCGAGCTCGGCTTTGGCGATCTCTTCAAATCCGGTGGCGATCTGGGCGAAATACTGATTGCGTTGTTGGTATTGGAACATGGGAAACAGCCTAGCAGAGAGATGGAATATTGGAATAGAGGAATGTTGGAGTATTGGGTTTAAAATGCTATCTCATCGTTCCATTGTTCCAATATTCCACCATTCCTGCCTTATGAGTATTCGATATAAGATCACCATTGCCTACGACGGAACAAACTATTCCGGCTGGCAGGTCCAACCCGGCAAGACAACCGTGCAGGGCGAGGTTGAGCGCGCCATTGAGCACATGACCGGTAAGCACATACGCATTCACCATTCCGGCCGCACGGATTCCGGCGTTCATGCCAAGGGACAAGTGGCCCATTTTGATCTGAAGGAACCCGCGGACACCGGACGCTTCATGAACGGGCTGAACTCACAGCTCGGCTATGAGATCCGGATTATGAAAATGGAGAAAGTCCGTCCGGATTTTAACGCCCGATATGACGCGGTGAGCAAGGAATACCGCTACTTCATCTGGAACGGCCACGCAGTTCCGCCGGAACTCCGGCTCTACCGTTTGCACGAACGGCGCAAACTGAATGTCGCGGCGATGCGTAAAGCGGCAGAGCATCTGGTTGGTAAACACGACTTCGCGGCCTTCACCGCCAATCCGCACCGTGAAATTGAAGGCACGATCAAGGCCGTCACGAAAGTAACCGTCAACCGTACGCGGGAAGGCGATGTAACCATCTGCGTGGTCGGCGAAGGATTCCTTTACAAAATGGTGCGTAGCATCACCGGATTCCTGCTACGCGTCGGAATCGGTGAATTACAACCGGACGCTGCTAAACGGATACTGAAAGATGGCGTTCGCACCAACGAAGTTCCGACCGTCCGGCCTCTTGGTCTTTTCCTCTGGTGCGTCGACTACTGATCGCAAAAGCCCAAATGGGCGCTTTATTGTAAGTACATTTCCATTGACCCGTATACATTAACTCCATACTTTCTGAGCCGTTGTTTTTCACCATACAGTCGATGGTTTTTGGTAATACTTTTTGGTTAAACGAAGGAATTTGAGATGCAGAAATTCATCACCGCAGTAGTTATTCTGGGGATTGTTTGTTTCCTGAGTTCTGGATGTGCAAGCATCGTAAGCAAGTCGCAGTGGCCTGTGACGATCAATAGTAATCCCAGTGGCGCAACGGTCACGATTAAGGAT
>CAZSSI010000060.1:0-3475 GCA_964609345.1 uncultured Verrucomicrobiota bacterium
CGCCGGTCGCGCAGGAAGGGCCAGCTGCGCCGGACGGTTTCGCTGCGCTTGCCGTCGAGTTCAACGACCAGTTCGGTTTCTCCGTCGGGTTTTGCCTGCGCCAGCAGTTCGCCCTGACAGCCCGCGACAAAACTCGAACCCCAGAACTGCGCGCCGCCGTGGCCGCAGGGCGACGCTTCGAAGCCGGTACGGTTAATACTTAGCACCGGAATGCCGTTGGCGATGGCGTGCGACCGCTGAATCGTAATCCACGCTTCGCGCTGCCGCGCCTTTTCGCCTTCTTTATCGTTCGGATCCCAGCCGATTGCCGTCGGGTAAATGAGAATGTCCGCGCCCGCCATCGCCATCAGGCGCGCGGCCTCCGGATACCACTGATCCCAGCAGACCATCACGCCGAGCATTCCGACCGATGTTTTGATCGGCGTGAAGCCTAGGTCGCCGGGCGTGAAGTAAAACTTTTCGTAATAACCGGGATCATCCGGAATGTGCATCTTGCGGTATTTCCCGGCGATGGAGCCGTCGCTGTCGATCACTACGGCGGTATTGTGATAAAGGCCAGGCGCGCGTTTTTCAAACAGCGAGGTGACAATCACGATGCCGAGCTCTTTCGCCAGTTCGCCGAAGGTTTTTGTGGACGGGCCGGGAATTTTTTCAGCGAGGTTGAACTGGTTGGTGTCCTCGGTCTGGCAGAAATAGAGGCCGGTATGAAGTTCCTGCAACGCGACCAGCTGTGCACCTTGTTTTGCGCAACGGCGGATGGCGGCGATGCTCTTCTTGATGTTGGCTTCGCGGTCAGCCGTGCACGACTGCTGAACCAAACCAACGATTAATTTTTTCATTTCATTGCCCTCGGGAACCTTTTTACAAAATCATTAACATCAACTAAATGTAAGCCTCTTTCCCCACGAATCACTCGAATTAACACGAATTAAGAACATCGATTCGTGTGTATTCGTGCAGATTCGTGGGCAATTCTTTTCCTGTGTTACCGGTTCAATACTCCCTTGGGAATCTGCATGGTCACGCAGTGAAGCGAACCGTGCTGCAGAATCAATGTGGAACAGTCTATGCCGATGATTTCGCGATTTGGAAATGCTTTTCCGACAGTTTCCAGCGCTTGGGAATCAGAGGGATCGTTATACACGGGAATCAGCACGGCGCCGTTGATGATGAGAAAATTGGCATAAGTCGCGGGCAGGCGTTTGCTGTCGGCGTCGAACTTTGCCGCAGGCCAAGGAAGAGGAAGTAGGCGGTACGGCATTTTTCTTAACTCATTTTCCATCGCCTGAAGCGCCGAAAAATGTTCGTCGGACGGATCGGTACATTGAACGTAGAGAATGGTGTTGTCCGGGCAGAGCCGGGCGAGGGTGTCGATGTGCGCGTCGGTGTCGTCTCCAGCCAGCCAGCCGTTTTCCAGCCAGTTTATCGCGCCGGAGCCTTCCGGCGAAGGCGGATGGAATTTTAGTCCAAATTCTTCGGCGAGCTTCGCTTCGACCTGCTGCTTGCTGAGCTGTGCGTTGCGGTTGGGATTGAGCAGGCATTTGGCAGTCGTCAGTAGTGTTCCTTCGCCGTCGCTTTCAATGCTACCACCTTCGAGAATCAGGTCAACGGTACGCAACGGGGTTTTTCCGAACGCGCCGAGCTTGTGAAGCTTGGCGGTAATCTGATTATCGAGTTCCCCTTTGTGCTTGCCGCCCCAGCCATTGAAGACGAAATCGAGCAAAACCGGTTTACCGTTTTCGTAGATCGTGATCGGGCCGAAGTCGCGAGCCCAGACATCGTTGGATTCGATTTCATAGAGCGCGACGTTTTTCATATTCACGCCGCGCGCCGCCAGTTTGGTTCGCACGCACTGTTCATCAGGAACGACGACGATCAATTTTTCAAACCGGGCGACCGCTTCGGCGATATCCATGAAGACCGCTTCGGCCTCGGTCAGGTACGGAGCCCACTCGGTCTTCTCGTGTGGCCAGCAGATCAGTACGGCGTCCTGCGGCTCCCATTCGGCGGGAAGGCGAATGAGATTGGAATAGTGGAATGGTGGAATGGTGGAATGGTGTGAGGGATTCATATTTCGTTTTCCAATATTCCAGTGTTCCTTTATTCCATCATTCCATACCGAGAAGTCTCTCGGTCATTTTCCAGTCGATACAGGCGTCGGTGATGGACTGGCCGTATTTCAGATTTTGACTGATCGATTGACTGCCGGCTTCAATAAAGCTTTCGAGCATCGCGCCAATAACCGGGCAGTCCGGCTGTTTGCGCTGTTCGAGCAGCTCTTTCCAGACGTCGGCTTGTCGCGCCGGATTTTTTCCGGAATTGGCGTGTGAGCAATCGACCATGATAATTTCCGGCAGTGCGGCGGCGCTCAGTTTAGACGCCGCCACGGCGACTTCATCGGCGTGGTAGTTGGTTTTTCCGCCGCCGCCGCGCAGAACGAGGTGCGTGTCGGGATTGCCGTGCGTTTTGACAATACTGCTGCGACCATCCTGATCAATACCGAGGAAACTGTGCGGTGAACGGCAGGCCAGCAGGGCGTCAATAGCGCGCTGCACACTTCCGTCGGTGGCGTTTTTCAGGCCGACCGGCATCGAAAGTCCACTGGCCATTTCACGGTGGGTTTGCGATTCGATGGTGCGCGCGCCGATGGCGGCCCAGCTGACGAGGTCGCCGATGTATTGCGGGATGATCGGGTCGAGAAATTCGGTGGCGATCGGCAGGCCGAGCGCGGCGATATCCAGCATCAGCTGGCGCGCGGCGCGCAGGCCGTATTCCATATCGAATGATTCGTCCAGATGAGGGTCGTTGATGAAGCCTTTCCAGCCGACGGTGGTGCGCGGTTTTTCAAAATAGACGCGCATGACGATCAGCAAACGGTCTTTCACCTGCTCATCCAGCGCCGCTAGTCGCTTCGCATAGTCGAGCGCAGCGGCCGGGTCGTGAATGGAGCATGGGCCGACGATGACCAGCAGACGCGGATCGCGACGTTCCAGAACGGCGCGGACTGCTTCGCGCCCGGCGGCGACGGTTGCGCGGGCATTTTCCGCAAGCGGCAGTTCCGTTTTCAGGTCGCGCGGCGTGATAAGCTGTTTAATGCTTTCCACGCGCAGGTTTTCTATTGGGCAAATTGGTTTCATTGGCGCGGAGTATAGCGGGGTTTCCAAGCATTGGAAACCGGCAGTACCGGTTTATTTTCAAGACCAAAAACTCGCACGGTTGAGAAGGTGAATTTAATGTTTTCCGCGACACTATCACCTTAATCAAATAGTAACGTGATATACCCGATATAAATGGTAGCCTTTAACGTGTTGGGGGTGTTTGGATATGCGAGCAAGCAGGATCATTCTGGCTGGATTTTTACTAACGCTGTTTGGTGTCGGAATGTGCGCCGCGGCGACGGAGACAAATGGCTGGTATCAGGAAGTTCGTGATCTTTACTACGGGATTCCCGTGCAGATTCGTTATTTTCCTGAAA
>CAZSSI010000060.1:3575-8317 GCA_964609345.1 uncultured Verrucomicrobiota bacterium
CAGTACCGATTCTATTCCGTTCTGGCGTCTACCAACCTGATTAACGGATGGAATACGTTGACGAGCAACAACATTGCAACTCCTCCGCTGAATGTTTATACCGAAACTGTTAATCAGGCTGGCACTGCCTTCTATCGGGTCAGGCTGGATCCGTAGACGCGGCAGGAACTCCAGAATAGAAAGCTCGAATGAAAACTTTGTGCCGTAAGTGCGGGCGGGGAACTGTGGCTTTAAGTTTACTAGTCATGCTGGCAGGTGCAGATAAAGCTGTTTCCGAAGAAACCAATAGTCCGGCGACACATCCGACTTCGGCGCTCATCATCAGTCCACTGATGGGTTTTGCCGGAAATGAATCGCACAGTCAGAGCGACATCAGCCCGGAATACGGGCTTTTCGTGATGTATGCGACGCCGCGTTTCGTCGTCAACAACACAACCTTTTACACGGATGTTAACAAAAGTGAGGTGTCGGGCGATATTGCATCGGTGAGTTTGTACGGCGATCCTAAAGCGAAGCTGACCTGGTATCTGGGCGGCAGTTATGTTTGGCATCAGATACAAACCAAAACCGTCAAGGTGACTGTCACCGAGCCGCTCGGCAAAGTCGGCGTGGTCTGGCGCATTCCGTCCGCGCACCTGTCGATCAATCCATACGTCGGATATGGACTGGAAACGGCGACGACCGAATTTCCTGCGGCATGGCATCTGGGCGACAGCCAGAACAAGTCCGATCTCGCCGTTTACGGCATCTCGGCTTACTGGCACTGGCGGATGTTTGGCGCCGACGCCAAGTACTATCTCTCGCAGGATTTGGATAGCGGTGCTCTGAACAGCACCTTCCGTACGTGGGGAACTGTTATGTTTAATAAACGGGTCGGTATGCTGGCTCGCTTTGAATACACCGAGCAGAATACCAGTAAAGACATCTCGGTTCTAGTCGGTCCGGCGTTTGTTTTTTAGCCTAAGGCTGTTCCGATTTAAGCAGTAGCAGGGGAATGCGGATCTTGTGCTTGAGGCTTTCGGAGACACTTCCGAAAAGAATGTCGCCGAAAAATTTATGGCCGTGTGTGGCCATCGCTACGAGATCGTAGTCGCCGTTCTCAATTTCCTTCAGGATTTGCTCGTCCGGTTCGCCGTCGCGGATGATTTTGCAGGCAGCGATCCCTTGTGCTCGCAGTTCCTCGCAGTTTTTTTCCATACAGACTTCAGCCCGCGAGCGGCCAGCGCGGCGTTGATCCAGTGTATGGGCGTGTACGACATGCAGCAAGAAGACTTCCGCGAGGTTTTGAACGGCCAGCGAAGTAACGTGCCTGATGATGGTCTGATCAACCGGCGAGCAGTCGATGGTCACAAGGATTTTTTTGTACACTTGCATGTCAGTTTCCTCCGGCGAGGGTTGAGTAGAGCAGGTAAATGTTGAGTGCGATCACGACGACCGAAATGCCCACTGCGGCGACAAACTCTCTCGTTCTGCTCCGGAAGCCGCCCATCACCTTGCGGCTTCTGCAGAGAATCAGTAGCGGGATCAATGTGAACGGCAACTGAATGCTCAGCACCACCTGACTGAAGATCAGGATTTTAAACGTGTCCATGCCGAGCAGAATGATGATGAACGATGGAATCGCGGTGATGAAAACGGAGAGGCGGTAGAGCAGGGTGCGTGGGTCTTCCGGCTTGCCCAGAAAGCCGGTGATGACGTTTGCCTCGGCCATCGATGAAGTAATGGACGATCCGACGCCGGCAAAAACCAGCGCGATGGCGAAGAGCAGGCCGGCCAGCGGACCGGCCAGCGGCTTAAGTGTCGCTGAGGCCTGTTCAATGCCGGTGATCACCATATTGTTTTTTGAGAACACGGCGGCGGCGACAATGATCATGGCCGAGTTGACCACCCAGCCGAGGGTCATCGCGAGCAGGGTGTCGAATTTTTCGTACTGGAGCAGCGTCTTCTTCTCAGTTTCAGAAACGCCCCATTTGCGGCTGTGAATCACATTGGAGTGCAGGAAGATATTGTGCGGCATGACCACTGCGCCGAGGATTGCCATCGCGACGTAAATATTGTTCCGGTTGACATGCGGAATGATCATGGAAGGCGCCAACACCGCCCAGTCAGGTTTTACAATCAGAAGTTCAATCAAGTAGCAGCAGGCGATGATGCCGAGAAACCCGATGATGATCGTCTCAAGCCGGTGGTAACGCTGGCTGACGACCAGAAAAACTTTCAGGAATACGGTGAGCAGTGCGCCGGCCCACAGCGGCAGGCCGAACAGCAGATTAAATCCGATCGCCCCACCGATCAGTTCTGCCATGTCGGTCGCCGCGCAGGCGATTACGATGGTCAGCCCGAGGAACGCCGATACCGGCGCAGGAAAGCGTTCACGGATATTCACCGCCAGCGATTTGCCGGTCGCGATTCCCAGTTTGGCGGCCATGTGCTGAATGACAATCAGCATCAGCGTGCTAAGCGTGATCACCCAAAGCAGTTGATAGCCGAATTTTGAGCCGCCTTCGATGTTGGTGGCCCAGTTGCCGGGATCAATAAACCCGACGGTTACAAGAAAACCCGGCCCGAGAAAACTCAGGAACTGTTTGATCGAAAATCCATTCGGGGCGGATGTTGCAGCAACCATGCGTCTTTTATAGCAAATCATCCGCGTCTTCCGTGACGCTTTTTTGCGAAAGATTTTTTCAATGTTTGGGAACGTGAAACTTGCGCCAGCCCGCCGTTGCGGGTACAAAAGCGCTTTAAAACAAGGTGTTTCAATGAGTGTGCAACCGGATAGAAAAGCGTTTTTGAAAAAGGCGAAGCAGGGAAACCTGATTCCGGTCTGGAAAGAAATTCTGGCCGATCAGGAGACGCCGGTTTCCGCCTATGAACGCGTACGGACATTTCTGCGGGAAAAAGACCACGCCTCGCACACCTGGATGCTGGAAAGCGTCGAGGGTGGTGAGCATATCGGACGCTACTCTTTCATCGGCGGCAATCCGCGCGCCATCATCCGCGCG
Organism: uncultured Verrucomicrobiota bacterium; assembly: GCA_964609345.1. Lineage (GTDB taxonomy): Bacteria > Verrucomicrobiota > Kiritimatiellia > Kiritimatiellales > Tichowtungiaceae > Tichowtungia. The sequence goes on from CAZSSI010000060.1 coordinate 6,578, forward strand.
CGCGGCTCTGTCACCGAAATCACCGAAGGCGGCACAACGACGAAAGTCGCCGGGGCCGACCCGCTCAATGCGCTCAAAGCGTACATGAGCCGCTACCAGCCGGTTCGCGATCCGGCGCTTCCGCGCTTTACCGGCGGAGTCGTTGGCTTTATCGGCTATGACATGATTTCTGTTTTCGAGCCGCGCGTACCGGTGATCAAAGAAGATGTGATCGGCAATCCCGATATGGTGATGATGGTCACCAACGCCATTATTATTTTCGACCGTGTTAACCACACCATGAAAGTGGTGGCGAATGCCTACATCGACGGCGATGCGGATAAAGCCTACGACAATGCGCTGGCCGAAATTGATGAACTCTGCGAAGCGCTGCTGCAACCGGTTGACCGTGTGCTGATCGAAGCGCATCTGGATGTCGAGCCGATCGAACCGCAATCCAACACCACGCCGGACGAATTCCGCGGTATGGTTAGCAAGGCGCAGGAATATATTTGCTCCGGCGACATTATCCAGACCGTGCTTTCACAGCGCTTCGAAGTGGAAAACACGGCCGATTCGCTGGATGTTTACCGTGCACTGCGCGCCGTCAATCCGTCGCCCTACATGTTCTGCCTCGATCTCGCCGAAAGCGCGCTGGTCGGTGCGTCGCCCGAAGTTCATGTACGCTGTGAAGACCGCCGGATCGAAGTCCGCCCGATTGCCGGAACCCGTCCGCGCGGAAAAAATGAAGCCGAAGATCTGGCTCTGGAAAAAGAACTGCTGGCCGACCCGAAGGAACTGGCCGAACACGTTATGCTGGTTGACCTCGGACGTAACGACATCGGCCGCGTCTGCGAATTTTCCAGCGTCAAAGTGCCGGAGCAGATGGTCATTGAGCGCTACAGTCACGTCATGCACATCGTCTCCGACGTGACCGGAACGCTCGCGCCCGAACACGACGCCTACGATGTCATGCGCGCCACATTTCCCGCCGGAACCGTCAGCGGTGCGCCGAAAATCCGCGCGATGGAAATCATCGCCGAACTCGAAAAATCGAAGCGCGGTCCGTACGCCGGAGCTGTCGGCTACTTCAGTTTCGACGGAAATCTGGATTCCTGCATCACCATCCGCACCGTCGTGCTCGATAAAAACAAAGCCTACGTGCAGGCCGGTGCCGGCATCGTTGCCGACTCGGTTCCGGAAATGGAATATCAGGAAACCCGCAACAAAGCCCGCGGCATGATGAAAGCGCTGGCGCTGGCCAAACACTATGCGGCGGTTCGAACAAAAAAGAAGAAACTCTGAACATGGAGTTTAGCAAAATCATGGACAGCAAAATCATTTTTAAGAGAATAAGGGAGAGCAGAGTTCCCCATGATTTTGTTATCAATGATTCTGTGAAGGTCTTTCTTTACGAATTACGCATTACGGATTACGAAATATGATTCTGGTCATCGATAACTACGATTCGTTCACCTACAACCTCGTGCAGTATCTCGGCGAGCTGGGCGCGGAGATGAAAATTTTCCGTAACGACAAAATCACCGTCGCCGAAGCCGTCGCGCTGAAACCGGAAAAGGTGATGGTCAGCCCCGGCCCATGTTCGCCAAGAGAAGCCGGAGTTTCGTGCGACATCATCCGCGAATTCGGTCCGCGCGTTCCGCTGCTCGGCGTCTGCCTCGGCCATCAGGCCATCGGCGATGTGTTCGGCGGCAACGTCGTCCGCGCCGCGCGGCTGATGCACGGCAAAACCTCGCCGAT
>CAZSSI010000061.1:0-8311 GCA_964609345.1 uncultured Verrucomicrobiota bacterium
ATCCAGGTCTCTTTCGCCTGGGGTTTAAGCGGGCGGAGAGTCAGGGTTGTTTTCATTAGCGCAGCGCCTCCGGAAGCTTGGCTTTGTCGGCGGCGTCGGCGGGCCAGTTCGGCAGGTCGAAGCCAGCTTTGACGATGGCGTATTCAATGTTTTTGATGTAGCCCTCCAACCCGTTGAAGACGACGGTGAGTTCATGCTTTTCAAAATTGGGCCGGATCTCTTTGATACCGGCGACCGGTTGCAGGGCTTTGGCGATGATCTGGACGCTTTCCTGCGTGCGGAGCTGTTTAATCTTAAACGTCTCCGTGCGGAGGTCGTTGCGGAAGCATCCGGCCAGCAGGAGCAGGGCGGCGAAGGGAATCAGTTTTTTAATCCGTGTTTTCATAGGTTCGAATATAGCGGAAACGGGGTGCGGGTAAATCTCATAATCCAAGGTCGTTCATCATCGGGAGTTGATAAGCCCGCCGCCAGCGCGGCGGCTTGCTGAATTTTTCGCGGCAGGCCTGTATGAATTCATCGGCCAGTTGCGCTGCTTCCGGATAGCGCTTTTCGTGGATGTCGATGAAGTCGGCGTAGCGTTTCTCCGCCTGTGCAAAGTTGCCGTTCATTTGCAGGGCCAGCGCCAGTCCGAAGAGCGCAGACGGGCTTTCGGTTTCCTGCGTGATGGCCTGACGATAAAGCTTTTCAGCCTGGTCCGGATGCTCGACGAGCATCAGCATATTGGCCTGAATAAAATGTGAAAGAGCGGCCTGAGGGTAGCGGCGGCAAATGCGCATGGCATCGGTGTAGCGGCCCTGCTGGTAATTCAGTGCGGCTTCAGCGACGTGGGTGTTTGAATCGCGATGCTGCGGCGGGGTGTAGAATAAATGCACAATCAGGATGGCCAGTAGAAAGACAAAAATGATTCGCAGGTCCGTCTTGCTGAATCGCCGCCGGTGACCCCATTGCAGAATCAGTTGCGCCGCCGAGGGTGTTTTGGATGCTTCGCGCTCGAACTCGACTTGTACGGTGAGGATGAGTGCCGCCGTGACAGGGCCGAGCGCATAGGCTGGCGCGCCGCCGGTTTCACCGCGGGCGGCTTCGATACTTTCGCGTTCGAACCACGCGGCAAACCCTTCGCGGACACGGCGCACGAAAAGCATGAGCAGACCGCGGGTGCTGTCGGTGGACTGAAGAATTGCTTCGAACGCCATAAACTGGTGGATGGCGGGCCGGTGAGCGGTGTCGTCGATTTCTTCCAGCTTCCACGAGGCGGGGTTGTGATGGTCGGGGAAGCCGTGAGTTTCTTCAAAGTTTTCGAGTAAGGCAGCCCGTTTTTCTTTATCCAGTCCACGCCAGAAGAGCGGCATGAAAGAGCCGAAGGAGGGTTCGTTCAGATAGTGTCCTTCTTTCCAGACATTGGAGAAGGCTTTGGCGGCTGGACTCCAGAAAACCGTGTTGAGCGTCCGGATGAGCCGGTCGCGTTCTTCGGTAAGCGATTCCACCGCTGACTCAGCATGTTCGCTTTCTCCGCAAAGGCGCAGAATGGCTTCCAGTTCGGCAATCAGCAGAACGGTGAGTTCCGGAGTTGCTTTGGCACGCTCAAAACTTCCCGGAACAAAAACTTCCTGCTCGCTTTGCCAGGCGGGAATGCGATCACGGTACGGATCGAACCGGCGTACGACCCACTGCGCATATTTACGCAGAGCGGGCAGGTGTCTTTTGAGCAGTGCTGGGTCCCGTTCATTCAGCCACACCAGCTCGAACGACTGCGCGATAAACGGCCACGGTGCGACGGATGAGGAAAGTCCGCCAGCCTCGACCCAGGATGGAAATCCGCCGCTGCTTTGCTGGAGTGCCAGCGCGGTCTGCACCAGTTCAAGCGCGACGGCCGGATCGATAATATTCCATGCGCGGACCAGCGGGTAGAGTTCGTTGAGTGAAAAAGCTTCGGCGGAAAAGCCCTCCGCCATACTCCAAAGGCCGTGAATGGCGACGGTGCGTTCGCGCAGGCGGGCCGTCAGGGTTTCTGCTGCGAGAGCGACCGGCGGGTTGTGGCGCGGATTGACGCCGAAAAGCCGACTGACATTTTTTCGTTCATCGGCCTCACTCTGCATCAGCGCTTCGAAATTTCCGTCGAGGGCTTCCTCCGCCTTAAGCAGTGCGTGTTCAAGCGAAAGTTCGCCGCAGACGAGTGCAAAACGGGTTTCCTGATGCAGAAGGAGAATGATGGTATGACCGCTCTGCAGCCACTCGAAACCGTTACCTGTTTTGATTTCAGCTGTGGAGGATAGTTTCGGCATCGGCAGGCCGGAAGCGGTTCCGCAGAGCAGGCCGGGAGCGGTTACAAGTGTATCGATCCGGTTTCGTTCCGGACGTTTTCGCGTGCCGATTGAAAATCCGTTGGAGAAAAGGCGGGTGGCATAAGGGGCTTCCGGTTCGATTAACTGAAGAGTCCAGTCGGCACCCGGCACGGTGAGTGCACCGGAAAGGGAACTGGTAACAAAGGGCGACCGGTCTTCCGGGCCGGAGAAAAACCGCCAGCCCTGTTTCCAGGGAATTTCGGGGTAGTCTATAAAAACGTTCTGCATAACAGGAGCGCCATCCTGTCTTAACTTTGCTTTTTCTTCAACACCTTGCTGCTGATTTCAACGACAGGTGAAAGGCTTGCGCCAGTTGTTTAAAAATGGTTACTATCGAATACGTTCTATGAACGGAACAGAAGGGGTGGATGATGGTTCTTATACGCGCAATTGAAACAGTTCGTAAGCTGGTTCCTGATCTGGACGGACGGATCAGTCAGTTCGAAGTGGAAACCTTCGAGATGGACGACGAACTGGTCGCCGCCTTTTGCGAAGAACTTGAACGGATGACTGGTGGGCTTCAGGCGGGTCTTGATAGTAAAAACAATGAGATGATTCGTGTAGCGGCACACTCCATCAAGGGAATGGGCGGTACGATGGGGTTGCCTGAAATTTCGGTGCTGGCACAGGAAATTGAGAAGACACTTCGTAGCGGACAGATGCCGCGCTGTGTGGAGCTCTGCAACACACTGATCATTTGGTCGCGCGGATTTATCACCCAGAATCAATGAGCCCGGTCATGGCAGACGAATCTCCTCAGACGGTTCCGGCAGGCGTTAAATCCGATCTGCGCGGGAAAGTCCTGGTTGTGGATGACGAGCGTCCCAACCGGCTTTATCTGAGAAAGCTTCTTTCCTCTTACGGTTGCGAAGTTTCTGAAGCGGCAGACGGCCCGTCGGCGCTGGAAATGGTACATCGCGAACGGCCTGACCTGATTCTTGCCGATGTAGTCATGCCCGGCATGGACGGTTTTGAGTTTTGCGGTGCGGTAAAGGCGCTTGCCTCAACCCGCGACGTGCCGGTGATTATGGTGACCGCCAAAGGACAGATCGAAGATCTTAAAAAAGGCTTCGATCTTGGAGCCATGGACTATATCCGCAAGCCTTTTGATGCCCGCGAACTGGTATTGCGCGTCGGCAATGCGCTGGCCCTCAAACGTAGCAATGATGCGCTTGCTCACTGGAAACGGCGTGTGTCGCATGAACTGGAACTTGCCGGAAAAATCCAGCAGTCGATGTTTTCCACCGAGCCGCTTTTTTCCAGGCAGTTTGAAATCCGCATTAACTACCGTTCTTCCATGGATGTCGGCGGCGATGCCTTTGATGTGATTGCTCTGCCGGGTGGCGGTTGCTGTGTTTATGTGGCCGATGTCTCAGGGCACGGCGTTGCTCCGGCGATGATTTCTTCGATGCTGAAGGCCACCTCAACAGAGCTGATCCGGACATTCTACGAACGCGGCCCGGCGTTTATCTGTAACGAACTTCATTCGCGGCTGTGCGCGACGCTCAACAACCCAGCCTATTATGCCACGCTACTGCTGGCGTTTTATAAACCGGATTCCGGTCGCTGGGTTTGTATGAACTGCGGTCATCCCGATCCTGTGGTTATTTTTAACGGGCAGCCGGTTCCCTTTCCTGCTGGCGGCGGGGGTATTCCCGTCGGCATGCCGATCGGACCTGACCGTCCTTTTGCCGAGGAGGATCAGACGGTCCTCGAATCCTGTCCCGGTATGCACATTTTGTTTTATACTGACGGACTTACGGAAGCTCTTCATCGTGAAACCGGCGAAGAATGCGGTGAAGAAACATTGAAGACTCTTTTTGCGCGCGTTTCTGCAAATCCATACGCCATTGACTGTCCTGCGGTACTGCTCAATCTCATCGAAGCGGAGAACTATGCGATCGGCCATGACGACTGCACGGCCATCACCATCCGGATGTCGGAACCGTCCGGCGTTCTAATGGATAAAACCATTGCAGTTGAAATGCAGGCGGTTTCGGACTGCACGGAAGAGATGGAATGGATATTGCGGGAAAAAGCTGATGAAGATCTGGCTGCGCGTGTCCGTCTGGTGGCGATTGAACACGGCATGAATGTGGTGGAACATAGCGGGCTGAGTACACAAGACACCATCTGGATACAGCTGATTCTTAACGAGCATGGTTGCCGGCTGATATGTGTGGACGGGGGCCGTGAATGGGATTTGTCCAAGGCGAATGCGACCGAACCGGGGCCGGATGAGTATGCCGAAGGCGGGCGCGGACTGCTGATTACCAATGTCGCTGCAGACTGCGTTGAGCGCTATAGACGTGACGCGCAAAATGTCGTAAGTTACGTTTTCAGAAGGCAGGCCGACTGATGAATGAATCCGTACTATGTTAAAAACCATTTCAGCCGCCCTTTTCGGGCGGAGGGCGTATTAGTAGAGAACAGGAGAGTTACCCATGAGCGTAGCATGCACAAAAGAACAGGGAATCGGGATCATCGCACTATCCGGTCCGCTAACCGCCGCCACGGTCGAAGTGTTCCGCGAACAGCTGGCCGTATGGCAGTCCGGTGAAGCCGATGTTAAAAACTTCGTCTTTGACCTGTCCGGCGTAGACTTTATGGACAGCGCAGGGTTGGGTTCGCTTATTGCGTCGCTCAAACGTATTACCGAGCGCGGCGGCGATATGAAGCTCGCCTGCCTCCAGAAAAAGCCGCGCATGGTATTTGAAATCACCCGCGCCTATAAAGTGTTCGAAATTTTCGACACCGTCGAAGAGGCTGTCAAAGCAGCCAGACAATAATCTGTCCGGCGTGTAGATGCCGTCATGAGAGCCATGGACGGAAATACTATGCCCGCCCACAGGTCAGCGGAGTTTGTAGAGCGTTTTGCCGTCGATGACTTCGCGGGCAAGACCTTCTTTACGGGCGACGCGTTCCACTTCGTCGGCGACTGCGTCGCCAACACGGCGGTCAAAGACCGATGGAATGATAAACTCCTCGCACAGTTCATCGGCGGAAACCAGATCGGCGATCGCACGGGCCGCGGCCAGCTTCATTCCTTCGCTGATTGCGCTGGCACGGCAGCGCAGTGCGCCCTTGAAAATTCCGGGGAAGCAGAGCACATTATTGATCTGGTTCGGATAGTCTGAGCGGCCCGTCGCCATAATGCGGGCATATGGCTTGGCCACTTCCGGCATAATTTCCGGAATCGGATTGGCCATCGCAAAAATAATCGGGTCTTTCGCCATGTTCTTCACATCGTCGGCAGTGATGCAACCCGGCGCAGAAACACCGAGGAACAGATCGGCGCCTTTCAAGGACTCGCTCAGCGTTCCCTGTTCCTTGTTGGGATTGGTGTTTTGTGCGAACCATTCTTTGACCGGATTCATGCCAGCCGTACGCCCGCGGTAGATCGCGCCGGTACGGTCAAAGCCAATCAGGTTTTTCACGCCTGCCGCCAGCAGAATTTTTGAGCAGGCCACGCCTGCCGCGCCGACGCCGTTGACGACGACCTTCAGGTTTTCCATTTTCTTGCCGGTAATCTTGAGCGCGTTATAAAGCGCCGCCAGCGAAACGACCGCCGTGCCGTGCTGGTCGTCGTGGAAAACCGGAATATCCATTTCCGCTTTCAGCCGCTCTTCAATTTCAAAACAGCGCGGCGCGGAAATGTCTTCGAGGTTGATACCGCCAAAAGTCGGTGCCAGCAGTTTCACGGTGCGGATAATTTCTTCGGTATCTTTGGTTGCCAGACAGATCGGGAATGCATCTACGCCGCCGAATTCTTTGAACAGCATCGCTTTGCCTTCCATCACCGGCATACCGGCTTCGGGGCCAATATCGCCGAGACCGAGCACCGCCGTGCCGTCGGAAACGACTGCGACCATATTTTTCTTAACGGTCAGCGCATCGGCGCGGGCGACGTTTTCGTTGATCGCCATGCAGATCCGCCCGACGCCCGGTGTATAAGCAATCGCCAGCGCGCCTTTGGCGGTGAGATCGAGTTTGCTCGTCACTTCAATTTTTCCGCCGAGGTGTGAACGGAAGGTAATTTCGTCGGCGGAGACCACGTGGGTTCCGGCGGTTTTTTCCAGAGCTTTAAAAATTTCCTGCTGGTGGTCGCTGCTGCGGCAGTTGACGACAAATCGGAAAGGGCTGGCGACGCCTTCGGACAGGGCGGGAACGCCTTCAGCGTCGATAATAATTTTTTCGAGTGCCGCGCGGGCGAATTTGGATTCAACAGTCAGATCGACGCTGAAACTTGGGGACGGATTGATTTTCATAGTGTTTCTCCTAAAATTAGCCGCCCATCGTACCGATCCTCTCCCGCCGCGCAAGTTTCAACTTTTCAAAATATTTGAAAACAGGGCTTTCGCCTTGAGATTCAAAGGCTTTGGGGTAAAGTCGGCGCTCCATAACCGGGGATTTTTATGAAGGAAGTAAAGGTAGGTATTCTGGGATTCGGCACGGTCGGTGCAGGCGTGGTTGAGGGGATCCTCAAAAACGGCGAGCTGATGGCGCAACGCACCGGTATTTTTCCGAAGATCGGAAAAATTGCCGACCTCGACATTAAAACGGATCGCGGCGTCAAAGTGGATAAAGCATTTCTGACGACCGACGCGCTTTCCGTGATTAACGACCCGGAAATCGACGTAATCGTCGAGCTGATCGGCGGCGTTAAGCTGGCCAAGGATTTTGTTCTGCGCGCTCTGAAGAACGGCAAGCCGGTGGTGACGGCCAACAAAGCGCTTCTGGCCGAAGCTGGCCGCGAACTGTTCGAAGCTTCCGCGAAGAGCGGGGCCGGGCTTTATTTCGAAGCCAGTGTCGGCGGCGGCATCCCGGTGCTGCGTGCATTGCGCGACGGATTGGTTGGTAACAAGATCAAGAGCATGTACGGAATTCTGAACGGAACCTGCAACTACATCCTGACTCGTATGGAACGCGAAGGTCTCGACTTCGACGCCGTGCTGGCCGACGCCCAGAAACTCGGCTATGCCGAAACGCCGCCGGATCTGGACATTGACGGCATCGATACTGCGCACAAAGCGGTGGTGCTGGCTTCGCTCGCTTACGGCGCGCCGGTTTCGATGGATTCATTTACGATTGAAGGCATCCGCGGGCTGTCGCACCGCGAAATTGAATATGCCGACGAATTGGGCTACCGCATTAAACTGCTGGCGGCCATCCGCGAAGTGAACGGCGAAATCGAAATGCGCGTGGAGCCGTCTTTCGTGCCGAAAAAGCATCTGCTGGCGTCGGTGCACGATGCGTACAACGCGGTCTTCGTCGAAGGCGACATTGTCGGCAGTACGCTTTATTACGGGCGCGGCGCAGGCCGTTTGCCAACGGCCAGCGCGGTGATCGGAGACATTATGGAAGCGGCGGCAGGCAAGGGCGGATGCAGCGACTGGTTGCTGAAGCACAAGGCGTTGCCGGTGCGCAGCGCGGAAAATATTTCGATTCGCTGCTATCTTCGGCTTTCGCTGAAAGACCAGCCGGACGTGATTGCTCAGGTTGCTCATGTGCTTGGTAAAAACAAAATCAGCATCGCGTCGATTATGCAGAAGGAACAGAACGCGGGCGAACAGGTGCCGGTGGTTTTTCTGACCCACAAGGCGCTGGAAAAGAACTTTGTCGCGGCGATGGAAGAGATCGAGCGGCTGAACGTGGTGGACGGCAAACCCGTCCGTATGGCTATTGAGGATTTTGAGTAGAGATAAACAACGAAAGAACCGCCCACGAATTACACGAATTCCCACTAATCTTTACCATAAAAGAGAACCCTCTTATTCGTGGTCATTCGTGCAGATTCGTGGGAGAAAAATTCTGTTAAATGAGGTTGAAAATGAAAGTAGTAAAATTCGGCGGGACGTCCGTCGCTAATGCAGAACAGATTTCGAAGATTGTAAAAATTGTCACGGCTGACGCTGACCGCCGCATCGTGGTGGTTTCCGCGCCGGGCAAACGCAATAAAGCCGACACCA
>CAZSSI010000062.1:0-8249 GCA_964609345.1 uncultured Verrucomicrobiota bacterium
CTAACCTGAGCTATTCATGAACACCATTCCAGCCTTCGAGCGTGCGTGGAGCGCCCGCTCCACCAAGAGAAAACAATTCAACTCAGCTTAATTCCTTATTACATGAAGCGCGTTGAACAAACAGAGAAGAGGGGAACAACTCCGGTTTTTTACGCCGGACCCAAAGGGGTAGGGGTCAGCAGGTCTTTAATCCGTGCGGACAGTTCATTCAGCATGAACGGCTTGAACAGGCATTGAGAAGCTCCCAGCTGTTTCGCCACGTCGAGATAATCACGCGGCCCGCCGCGGTTTCCCCCGCCGGAGATCGCAATAATTTTAACTTTTGGATATTTTTTCTGCATTTCCTTGATTGCGTCCAGCCCGTTCATATTCGGCATCACCATATCAATTACCACAAGATCTATATCCCCTAGGGAGAGTCTTCGAAGGGCTTCGATGCCGTCATAGGCTGTCACCACGGTATGGCCATCACGCACCAGAGATTTCTCCAGAATGTTAACCAGATTCACTTCGTCATCAGCTACTAGTATACGTGCCATATTAATCTCCTCGCTTGCTGTAGCATTGTAGATTTGGCCATGGTTAATGCAATGCCTTAATTAAGATGATTTAAGGATGTTCGGGATCCTGTCGGCTTAACCCCGAAACCCGACGCGACAAAAAAACATCTCCGTTCATAGGAAAGTCGTTTTCCCTTATAGAGATTGCACACAAAGTACGTGAAGTATTTATCTCATCCTCCAAAATCCCGACATCCCTTGTATTGTAGCACTATTGAAGGTTGACTGAATTTCCATGACCTGTGATATTCTTCGCATGGTTTCGACTTGACCGGTTTTGTTTAAACAGGCAATCATGAAGCACTTATTGAGATTTTAGCAGTTTTGAATCAAAACAGGAATTAACGCTATGTTAAACCGTCTGATCGGCCTTTTCTCCAGCGACATCGGCATCGACCTCGGCACCGCCAATACACTCGTGTATGTCCGTGACCGCGGTATTGTGTTGCGTGAGCCGTCTGTAGTGGCCGTGCAGGCCGGTACGAACCGCGTTCTCGCTGTCGGAGATGAGGCCAAGCGCATGCTCGGCCGCACACCGGGTAGCATCGTCGCCATCCGTCCAATGAAGGGCGGCGTCATTGCTGATTTTGAAATTACCGAAGCGATGCTTAGGTATTTCATCCAGAAGGTACATAATCGCCGGCGTATGGTGCGTCCACGCGTAGTCGTGGCCGTTCCGAGCGGCATCACAGAAGTTGAGAAACGCGCCGTCAAGGACTCTGCAGTCCATGCTGGCGCACGAGATGTGTTTTTAATTGAAGAACCGATGGCTGCTGCGATCGGTGTGGGACTGCCGGTTCAGGAACCGGCCGGCAATATGATTGTTGATATCGGCGGTGGAACAACCGAAGTGGCGTTGATTTCACTGGCTGGTATTGTCTTTAGTCGCAGCGTGCGTATCGGGGGGGACGACATGGATGAGGCGATCATCCAGTATCTGAAACGGGAATATAATTTGCTCATCGGTGAACGAACCGCAGAAGACATCAAGATTTCAATCGGTTCGGCTATGCTGATTGGCGAAGAGACAACAATGGAAGTGAAGGGCCGTGATCAAGTTGCCGGCCTGCCGAAAACGCTGTTAATCAGCTCTGAAGAAGTCCGCGGCGCGCTCAAAGATCCGGTTTCCGGCATCGTTGAGGCTGTGCGCGTAACGCTGGATCGCTGCCCGCCGGAACTGTCTGCCGACCTGGTGGACCGCGGTATGGTACTGGCTGGCGGTGGCGCCTTGTTGCGCGGGCTGGATAAACTCATTGCCGATAACACCGGTCTGCCGGTGCATATCGCCGACGATCCGCTCAGTGCGGTCGCCGAGGGTACTGGCGTGGTTCTTCACGAAATTAACTTCCTGCGCAAAATCTCTGAAGCTCGCGCGCGATAAGCGATGCGGGTTCCGTTTCTTTCGTCCCTCCGGGTTCTGAATGAATGACCGGAACGGGTCTATGTTTGTAACGAGAAGTTTTTTTAAATGGGTGGCAGCAGTGATTGCACTGGTGTTGCTTTTGAACTTGCCCGGCGGTTGCACCGCCAGGGTCAAAGGTGTTTTTAAAGACGCGACTTCACCCTTCCAACATTTTTTTATCAAGACGGCTCAGAGCTTGAAGGAAGGTGCCGATGCCGTTCGCGGGTTTGGCGGTACGCTCGAACGAAACAGCCGTTTATCTGAAGAAGTAATCTATTTGCAAGCCAAGTTGGTCGAACTGGAAAATCTGGAGCAGGCCAACCGACGCTTACAGGATCAGCTCGACTTCTACAGCCGCCAAAAGCGCTCGCTCATTCCCTGTCAGGTAACCGCCCGTGCAATCAGCGGCTGGTGGCAGAGTGTGCGGCTCGACAAGGGCAGGGCGCAGGGCGTCGAAGCAAACCGCGCTGTCATTTCACCGGATGGACTGGTCGGAAAAACCGCTGAAGTTTCAAGCTATACAGCCGATGTATTGTTGCTTTCCGATCCGGCTTGCAAAGTTTCCGCCCGTGTAAGCCGTACCGGTTCATTCGGATTAGTGATCGGTAACGGCGTGAACGCGCAGGGTTATCCGGTCGCCCGCATGCAATTCATTCATAAGGACTCACCCATACAGGCTGGCGATGCGGTGGTGACATCGGGTCTCGGCGGCGTCTTCCCGAAAGATATCCTGATCGGCTATATCGAAAGCGTTAGTGTGGAAGAAACCGGACTTTATCAATACGCGGATATTATTCCGAAAGCAGTGACCGAATTGATGGACGTGGTCTTCGTCGCTTCTAAAGAGGAAAATTCGGAGGCCGAAGAATGAATCGGCGACTGATTACACTGTTGCTTGTTATAGGTACACTGATTCAGACCATTCTGTCGCCGTGGGGTGCATTCGGATCGCTGGAACTGCCGATTCTGACCGGCTTGATCATCTGCATCGCCTTGCATGCTGACCGCGCACAAATGTTGTATGCGGCTGTGCTAGCTGGATTTTTGCACGATTCGTTTTGTCCGGCACCGCTAGGTCTATCGATTCCATACTTCGTCGGACTGGCCGCCGGAATTAACTGGCTTCGTGATGAAATTTTCGGAGACCAGCCAGCCACCTATGCCGTGCTGGGTGCCGCCGCTACAATTTTTGAAACTGTATATTATGCTCTGGTTTTTTCACTGAGCGGACTTCGTCCGGTTTCTATCGGCTGGCTGGCCTTACGGCTGGCTGGCGGGCTGATAACCGGCATCGTGGTTGTTCCGATTATCGCTCTATCTGTTGTTCAAATGCGTTCTTTAACTTCCCGTAACCGGAGGCGCTTTGTTTGATGCAAATCCGCCGTACAGACCGTTTTTTCGCGCCGCGCATCTATCTGCTACTGGGCGGCATGCTCATCGCATTTCTGGTGCTTGGGCTTTCACTTTGGCGGCTGCAGGTAGCAAAGGTTACACAGTTTGAAAACCGGCAACAGATTCAAAGTTTACGGCGTGTGCGGCTGCCGGGCATCCGCGGAAAAATTTATGATCGCAACGGGCTTTGTCTGGCTGACAACCGTCCGGTCTATTCCATTGCTTTGTTTCTTGAAGATGTGCGCCGCGCCGGATCCTGGTCCAACACCATCGACAGTGCCATGGAAGTGGTTGGGAACGTGGCGCAAGTGACCGGCATGACGCCAACGATCAATCGGAACGCCATTCTGAAGCATATCCGCCTGCGCTTGCCGCTTCCACTTGTACTCTGGAGTGACATCGGCCCGCAGGTGATCGCCCGTCTGGCGGAAATGGGATACAACATTCCGGGCGTTGATATTTACACACAGGCCACCCGCGTTTATCCGTACAGTCCGTACACTTCGCATCTGCTCGGTTATGTCGGACGCACCGATCCCGATAAGATGAATGAAGAAGAAAACTATTCGTATTATCTGCCCGACATGAGCGGTCGTTCCGGCCTTGAAAAAAATTTCGATTCCTTTTTGCGCGGCGAAGCAGGCGGTATGCTGGTGCAAATTGATGTGTCCGGTTACCGGCACGGCGAGCTGGCACATCGCGCACCAACTCCCGGTGGCGATTTGCGTCTGACGCTGGATGTGGAAGTGCAAATGCTGGCGCACAAGGCGCTCGGCGAACATCGCGGTGCCGTAGTGGTGCTGGATCCGAACAACGGTGATGTACTGGCCATGCTTAGTGCGCCCGGATTCGATGCCAACAAGTTTGTGCCTTACATCAGCGCAGCGGACTGGCAGGTGCTGAATGAAGATAAAGCCAAGCCGTTACTGAACCGTGCCGTCGCTGGTGTTTATCCGCCGGGCAGCACGTTCAAACCGCTGGTCGCGCTGACAGCCGCCACACTCAATCCGGAAACAGTGCATACGGTTTATGACAGCCCGGCAATTTTCCGTATTGGAAGCCGTGTAGTACATACGACCGGCCACGGCGAAGTCGATATGCGCGAGGCACTGAAATTTTCCGCCAATGTTTACTTTTTCAAGACTGCACTGGCCTGCGGGCCGGATCCGATTCTTCAGCAAACGCTGGCGGTTGGACTTGGAAAAAAAACCGGAGTCGAAGTGGATTTTGAATCCAGCGGTGTCATACCGGATGAAAAATGGCAGAAGGATAACCGGGTTGGCTGGTCCGATGGCGACACCTGTAACCTTGCCATCGGGCAGGGCTATGTGGCCACCACGCCGATCCAAATGGCAATGGTTACAGCGACGATTGCTAACGGCGGTTATCTCTACCGTCCACGGCTGTTGCAGGCCTATCGTGAGTCCGGCTCAGCCGATTACACTCCGAATCCAAGTGAACGTATCGGAAAAATGAATTGGAATGAAACAGCATTACGTACTGTGCGTAACGGCATGCGCGATGTGATCATGGAACCGGACGGAACCGGTCGGCGCGCCGCGGTTGAAGGGTTCGAATTTGCCGGAAAAACCGGGACAGCGGAATACGGCGTCAAAGGAGAAGGCGCAAAACACACATGGATGATTGCTTTCGCGCCCTACGACAATCCGCAGTATGCCGTAGCCATGCTCGTTGAAGACGGCGATAGCGGCGGCGCTACCGTGGGCCCGTGCATGAAAGTTCTCATGGAAGGCCTTCATCAGAAAATGAAGCGGGAAGGGCGGGTGTCATCATGACCGGACGTCTGCACCGTTTCGACTGGGTCGTGCTTAGCGCTATTGTGGTATTGCTTGTGCTGAGCTGTGTCTTTATCTACAGCGCCGATTACCGCAATGATCACGCCGTCGGCGGTTTGATGGGACGTCAGGTGGTCTGGGCTCTGGTCGGATTGGGTTGCTACGCCGCGGCGGCGGCATTTGACTACCGGAAACTGAACAGTCTGCACTGGTGGATCTATCTTGCAGGTATGCTTTCACTGGTGCTGGTGCTGTTTCTCGGAATGTCAGTTTATGGCGCGCACCGATGGTTCAGCTTTGGCAGTATGACTGTTCAACCTTCAGAATTTGCCAAGCTGGCCGTCATTTTTACATTGGCAGCCTGGCTCGGCGATCCGGCAACCGACGTAGAACGGTTCAAAACATTCCTGATGGCGTTTTTACTAGCAGGCATTCCATTTCTTCTAATCGCAGTGGAACCAGACCTCGGCAGCGCCATGGTTATATTGCCGATTGTCATGTTGCTGCTTTTCTGTGCCGGGGTTCCCTTGCGTCCGCTACTGACGCTGGTCGGAGTAGGGGGTGTAGCGCTGCTTGTACTCGTTGTTTGGTTGCTGTTCTTTCCGGACAGTTGTCCTTTTCTCACAGATTATCAGAAAAGCCGTATTCTGGTTTATCTGAATGTAAATCAGGATCCGCTGGGCACCGGCTGGAATAAATTGCAGTCGCAAATTGCAGTCGGTTCCGGTGGGCTATTTGGGAAAGGTTATTTGAAAGGAACTCAGAATATTCTCGGCTTTCTGCCGAGAACCGTTGCCCCAACCGATTTTATTTATTCGGTGGTGGCGGAGGAAACAGGATTTGCCGGCAGTTTCCTGCTGCTGGCCTTGTATACAACAGTGGTGGTGCGCTGCATGCACACCGCGGTAATTGCCCGGGACACATTCGGGCGGTTGCTGTCGGCGGGAATCGGCGTACTTATTTTTTCACATGTTTTTGTAAATATCGCGATGACCATAGGTCTCATGCCGATTACCGGCGTGCCACTTCCGCTGATGAGTTACGGCGGAACGTTCATGGTAAGTATCATGACGGCACTCGGATTGGTGCAGAGTGTTTACCTGCGGCGTCGCATCTAATTAAAGAAAGGAGCATTCATGCTCAGTATTAGTGCAATTAAAGAAAAGCTGATGATCGGAGGACGAAAGAAAAAAGAAATCCTGATCAACATCGAACCGCTTGAAACCCGTGTGGTTGTGTTGGACGAAGGCCGTCTCGACAACTTCCATATTGAACGGGCTGAAGAAAACCGGCTGGTCGGTAGCATTTTCAAAGGAAAGATTCAGAATCTGGAAGACGGACTTCAAGCCGCCTTCGTGGATATCGGCATGCAAAAAAATGCCTTCATCCACTACTGGGATATGATTCCGGAAGATGCTGCGCGGCTGGAAGAGCAGGAGGGAAACCGCAATAGCACCCGCCGCCGCCGGAAATTTTCTCCCGGCGAAATGGCTCGGAAATTCCCGATCGGATCGGAAATTGTTGTACAGGTTACGAAAGATGCCATTGGTACGAAAGGACCGCGCGTTACCGCCAACCTCAGCGTTCCAGGCCGGTTTCTAGTCATGATGCCCGGCACCGGTCTCAAGGGGATATCGAAGAAGATCGGCGATGCCAAGGAACGCATCCGGCTTAAGAAAATTTTGGCCCGGCTTCCGATCCCTGAGACAATCGGCATCATTGTTCGTACAGCCGGTTCAGGTACACGGAAAACCAGCTTTGTGCGCGATGCCCGCACATTGATTGAAATCTGGAAGGAGATCGACTTCGGCGTACGCGAAACACCGGCACCGTGCATCCTTTACCAGGAACCCAATCTGGCTGAGCGCGTCGTGCGCGATTACCTTACCGAAGACATCGACCGTGTTTTTGTGGACGACCGCGATGCCTACGAAATGATCCGGAAAATGATCGCCAAATATTCCCGGCGGTCGCGCAACTGGGTACAGCTCTACGCCGGCGAAGAACCGATCTTTGATTATTTCGATGTCGAAAAACAAATCGAATCCGTTTTTCGCCGCAAGGTTTGGCTCAAGTCCGGCGCATATCTGATTTTTGACGAAACAGAAGCCCTCGTCGCCGTTGACGTAAATACAGGACGCCATAAAGGCGGAAAAAGCGCCGAAGAGTCCATTCTGGCCGTCAACACCGAATCCGCCGAAGAGGTTGCCCGTCAGCTTCGTTTGCGCAACGTCGGTGGATTGGTCGTGATCGACTTCATCGATATGAAGAGTAAACGCGATCAGAATTCAGTCTACAAGACTCTTAAGGACGCGCTTCGTGAAGATCGCGCCCGCACCAACGTACTGCCGATATCTCAACTCGGTCTGTTGGAAATGACCCGCCAGCGTGTCGAGGAAAGCGTCTATACTTCTACATACGTTGAGTGTGACTATTGCGCCGGACGTGGACGTGTCAAATCGGCACTTACCATGAGCGTTGCTCTCCAACGTCGTCTGTCTGCCGCATTGCGTAAAGACCGGAAGGGGACTCATTCCATGAAGATCACGGTCAACCCGGCTGTGCTGGATCGTCTGCGCCGAGAGGACGAACAGACGCTCATCGAAATGGAGAAAAAGTTTCAGGGACACCTGACGTTTGTCTCTGATCCGCACCTGCACATGGAGGCATTCACCATCACCAATGAGCAGACTCATCAGGTGGTCTATTCCAGTACAGACAGCGACAAATAATCCCGTTTGCTCTCCAGAGCATTGACGGTGAAGGGCGCCCTTTTCGGGCGTCCTTTTTTTTGTCTCGTTTTGGAGTACCGGCTTCAGCCGGAATAACCTTTTAATGCTTCGGTACAGGTGCAGCTATAAATGCATTGCCGCTATCGTAAACGAGGCTTCCAACCTCGTTCGGTGAAAACAACCGAAGATCACATCAACCGTTCAAAAGCATCGTCAATGGCTTCCTCTATAGCGCCTTAAGACGGGATTCCAAACTCTTCCATGTGCCGCTGTTGATAACTGCGTACTAGGAGCCAGTTATCGACAGGAACCCCGCAAAACACCACATCTTGTGCACCCCTGTATTCAACATAAGACATAAGATATA
>CAZSSI010000063.1:0-3292 GCA_964609345.1 uncultured Verrucomicrobiota bacterium
ATGAGAATTCTTTCGGGCATACAGCCTTCGGGCAAGCTGCATATCGGCAACTATTTCGGGATGATGAAGCCCGCGATTGAACTGCAGGAGCAGGGCGAGGCGTTTTTGTTTATCGCCGACTACCACGCGCTGACGACAGTGAATGACGCCGCCGCGCTGCGTGTGATGGTGAAGGATGTCGCGCTTGATTTTCTGGCTGCCGGCCTTGATCCGGATAAGACGGCGTTTTACCGCCAGAGCGACGTGCCGGAAGTGCAGGAGCTGGCGTGGCTGCTGTCGGTGGTGACGCCGATGGGTTTGCTGGAGCGCTGTCATTCCTACAAAGATAAAACCGCCAAAGGCATTGCCGCCACGCACAGCTTGTTCGCTTATCCGGTGCTGATGGCCGCCGACATTCTTTCTGTGCAGTCCACCGTGGTGCCGGTCGGGCGC
Organism: uncultured Verrucomicrobiota bacterium; assembly: GCA_964609345.1. GTDB lineage: Bacteria > Verrucomicrobiota > Kiritimatiellia > Kiritimatiellales > Tichowtungiaceae > Tichowtungia. Next base: position 433 of record CAZSSI010000063.1, read on the forward strand.
GACCAGAAACAGCACGTCGAAGTGACACGCGACATCGCCGCGAAGTTTAACCACCAGTTCGGCGAAGTTTTCACGATTCCTGAACCGTCGATCCGTGATTCCGTCGCCGTGGTTCCCGGCGTGGACGGACAGAAAATGTCGAAATCCTACGACAACACGCTCGAAATTTTCGGCGAGCCCGGCGTACTCAAAAAACGGGTGATGCAGATTGTTACCGACAGCACGCCGTTGGAAGAGCCGAAGAATCCGGATACCTGCAACGCATTTGCGCTCTATAAACTGTTTGCCACGGACGCCGAAGCCGCCGACCTCGCCGCGCGCTACCGTGCGGGCGGTTTCGGCTACGGCACCGCCAAGAAAGAACTGCTCGCTAAAATCAACGAACATTTTGCGCCGATGCGTGAAAAGCGCGCCGAGCTCGAAAAGAATCCTGACTTTGTAAACGAGGTTCTCCGGAAGGGTGCAGAAAAAGCGCGCGCTGAAACCCGTAAAACTCTGCAAGCCGCCCGCAAGGCAGTTGGACTGGAATAATGCACATGGCCGATTTACTTCCGAACGAAGAATACAAAGTGAATCTGGAGGTCTTTGAAGGCCCGCTCGATCTACTCCTTTACCTCATCAAAAAAGACGAGGTTGACATCTACGACATTCCAATCGGCAAGATCACCACCCAGTACATGGAATATCTCGATCTGATGAAAATCCTCAACCTTGAGATCGCCGGCGATTTCATCGTGATGGCCGCGACGCTGATGGTGATTAAGAGCCGCCTGCTGCTGCCCGATGAAGATCGCGGGCCGGTCGAAGAGGATGACGAAGACGATCCGCGCTGGGATCTGGTACGCCAGCTGGTCGAATACAAAAAATTCAAAGATGCCGCCGGATTCCTCGGTCACCTTGAAGAGGTTCAGGAAAATGTTTTTTCGCGGGAAGGTGAGCATGTTGAACTCGGCGCACGGCCCGAGATCGGCATGTCGGACGTCAGTATTTTCGACCTGATCAGCGCGCTGAATCAGGCGCTCGACCGCGCGCCGAAAGAAGAACTGAACGAAATTTTTGCCGAGCAGTTTACCGTTAGCGAGAAAGTGGATTATCTTTTGGAAACCACCAGGAACGGCAAGCCGCTGACGCTGGGCCGTCTGTTTCGCGGTATGCGTTCACGGCAGGAAATCGTCTGTACGTTTCTCGCTGTGCTGGAGCTGATGAAACTCAATCGGCTGGCGGCGCGGCAGGATAATCATTTCGGTGAAATTGTCATTGAGCAGGTGGATGGCGATGTGCCCGAACCGGTTTTGCAGGAGAATGAACAACCATGAGCAATATTGAAGTACTCCCTGAACTCAAACAGATTATCGGCTCGCTGCTGTTCGCGGCGAAAAAACCGCTGACGTCCAAGGAGCTCCGTAAGGTGCTGACCGATGCGGGCGCCAGCTACGGCGGTCCTTACGAACAGTTTTCCGCCATCAAGGAAGATGAAATCATTTCTGCCGTCGCTGAGTTGACCGCTGAGCTGGCGCGCAGCAGTTCCGGACTGTGCATCGCCGAAGTGGCGCACGGCTACCGGTTGCAGAACGAAATCAATTGCGGCCCGTGGGTGCGCACTCTGCTCGACAAAGATCATAATGCCCGGCTTTCGAAGCCTGCGCTTGAAACGCTGGCCATCATCGCTTACCGCCAGCCGATCCTGCGTTCCGAGATCGAATCGGTGCGCGGCGTTGCGGTCGATCAGGTTCTTCGTAATCTGGTGGAAATGCAGTTGGTCAAGGTGGTCGCCCGCAGTGATCTGCCGGGCCGTCCGTGGCTTTTCGGAACGACCCAGCGTTTTCTCGAACACTTCGGTCTGCGCAGTCTGGATGAAATGCCCGGTATGGAAGAACTGAAGCGGATGGAAAAACCGGAACGGACAAAAACTTTCCCTGCGATGGAAAAAGAGCTAGAACTGCAGGCGGAACAGGTGACAACGGAGGACGACGACGATGAGCTTGGAGAAGCTGAGAAAGCAGATTGATGGTCTCGACGAGGAACTGATTAAGCTACTCAACGAGCGGATCAAAATTGCGCTCGAAATCGGGAAAACAAAAAAAGCGCAGGGCGGAGAAATTTACGTTCCGTCCCGCGAGAAAGCCGTCTTTGACCGGATTGCCGCGCTGAACAACGGTCCACTACCCGAAGGGTCGGCGCGCGCCATCTACCGCGAAATTATGTCGGCGGCGCTGGCGCTGGAAAGCAATTTGAAGATCGCCTATCTCGGACCGCCCGCCACCTTCACGCATCAGGCGGCGCACGCCAAATTCGGCGCCAGTGTGGACTACCATCCGGTCGGCACCATCACCGATGTGTTCACGGCGGTCGAACGCGGCACCGCCGACTACGGTGTCGTGCCGATCGAAAACTCCATCGAAGGTGCGGTTACGCACACCTTCGATCAGTTCACCGGAACGCCGCTGAAAATCTGCGCGGAAATCTATCTGCCGGTTGCGCTCTATCTGCTGGCCTCGGTACCGAAGGAAAAAATTACGCGGGTTTGCAGTAAGCAGGAAGCGATCGGCCAGTGCCGTCGCTGGCTCAGCGAAAATCTTTCCGGCGTGGAAATGGATGCGGTCAACAGCACCGCGCTGGCCGCCGAAATGGCCGCAAAGAGTGACTGTGCCGCTATTGCCAGCGCGCTGGCCGCCGACCTCTACGGCCTGAACGTCATTGCCGATAACATTCAGGATTCCAGCGGCAACACCACCCGCTTTCTGGTCATCGGTAAAAAATACGGCGAGCCGACCGGCGACGATAAAACTTCGATTTACTTCGGCATCAAAGACGAAGTCGGCGCGTTGCACGACGCGCTGGATACACTCAAAACGAACCG
>CAZSSI010000063.1:3392-8233 GCA_964609345.1 uncultured Verrucomicrobiota bacterium
GTCCGGCATTGTGCAGGCCTTGGAATCCATTCTCAAGCAGACCATTTTTCGCAACGCGGACGGTTCCGGCTTTGAAACCGAATTAATCGTTATCGCCAACGGATGCACCGATTCCACCATCGAGGTGACGGCAGAGTTTTTCGAAAAGGCCCGCCGCGAATTTCCGGAGAATGGTGCGGTTAAGTTGCGGCTTGAAATGGTGCCGGAAGCGGGCTTTGCCAATGCCTGGAATCTGCTGGCGCATACCTATAGCCGGGCCGATGCCGACTTCATCTATTTCGTCAACGCCGACATCGTGATTGATCAGGACGATGCGTTTGAGTGGATGCTCAACGAACTTCAGAAAGATTCCGGCATGCAGGTCGTTTCGCCGGTCGGTCGCAAACACATTGAAGCGGCGAAGTGCAAAACCTTTTGCGACCGCCTGAATCTGGCTGTCACCCGCTTCACGGAAAAAAAACAGACGGCACAGGTTCGCGGACACTGCTTCTGCGCACGCGCCGTCGCGATGCGTTCCGTCTGGCTTCCGAAATATTTTCCCGGCGCGGTGGACGGCTGTTTCAATCGGATGATTGTTAGCAATATGGCCTCTACGCAGGATAAACCGATGCGGATCGGTCTCGCACGCAATGCCACCTACACCTTTGAAGTGTACTGCACCTTCGCCGATATTTTTCACCGTCGCGTCCGCCTCTTTGTCGGTCAGACTTTCATCGAAACGCTCATGAGTCACCTCAAGACCATGCGTATGGAACAGCCCAATCTTAATTTGATGGCCTACCTGCGCGCCCGTGACGAAACCGATCCGTCGTGGTTGCATCGGCTGGTTCAGCTCAATATCCACGTCAAAGGACTTTACGCCACGATGTCGTCGCCGTGGTTCCGTTTCCACTTCTGGAACAACCTGAAGATCGGAACGGTTAAAAAACTAGGCATGCTTCCGGTGGCGATCATCGCCTTTGTTTTTGACATTCCCGTTGTTCTCTCCGCCGCATGGCGCCTGAAAACCGGTCGCATAGCCGGTGTTTGGAAAGATACGCGCAACCGGGAATTGCGATCCGAACAGTAACCGAGGAGATTTTCGTGCTGTCCCATACGCATCAATTTCGTGTCCGCTACAGTGAAACCGACCAGATGCAGACCTTCTACAATTCCCGTGCGCTGGAATGGTTTGAAGTCGGCCGCACGGAACTGTCGCGTGCCATCGGAGTTTCTTACGCCGAGTGGGAGCATCGCGGTATCCGCCTGCCGCTGATTGAAGCGCATGTTTATTTTACCGGCCGCGCGAAATACGACGACCTGCTGGAAATGACCACCAGCATTCAACGTGAAGGGCGCGCCCGGATTCGTTTTGAAAACCGCATTGTGCAGGCGAACGGTTCCGGCAACGTGGCTCACGGCCATACGGTGCATGCTATGCTCGGTACGGAAGGACGTCCGGTTTGTGCGCCGGACTGGGTGTTGGAAATTTTGAGTCAGGAGAGTTAATGGAACGCAAATTTTTGATGGGAAATGAAGCGGTGGCTTTGGGCGCACTGCATGCGGGCGCCGCCCGCGGAGCCGGTTATCCCGGAACGCCGTCGAGCGAAATTCTGGATGTCTTTAATCAGCTCGGCGGGCAAGCGGAATGGTCGCCGAACGAAAAAGTCGCCGCCGAAGTCGCGCTAGGCGTTTCATTTGCCGGTGTGCGCGCCTTCACTACGATGAAACACGTCGGGTTGAATGTGGCGGCCGATGTGCTCTTCACAGCCGCCTACAGCGGTGTCGATGGTGCGCTGGTTTTTATTGTGGCCGATGATCCAGGGCTGGCCTCCAGTCAGAACGAACAGGATACCCGCCGCTATGCCGTTGCCGCCGGCGTGCCGCTGATCGAACCGTCCGATTCACAGGAAGCCTACGATTTCACCCGTTTGGCATTTGAAGTGTCTGAACGCTGGAAGATTCCAGTGATCGTTAAGCTGACTACCCGCGTCTGCCATTCCGGAACGATTATCACGCCGCGCGCACCGGACAGTAATCTGCCGACAGCGCACTTTGAACGCAACATTCCGTATCACGTTATGGTTCCCGGTCATGCCCGCCCGGCGCACCGCCGCCTGCGGCAGAAGCTGGCGGAGATTGCTGAATGGAACGAAAAAGAAGGGCCGAATCAGAAAGTCAACGGCTTGAAAGATCTCGGCATTTTGGTCTCAGGCGTTGCGTATCAGCATGTGCGGGAAGCCGCGCCGGATGCATCCGTTTTGAAAGTCGGCATGAGCTACCCGCTGCCGATGCGGCAGATGCTCGATTTTGCCGCGACGGTTAAACGCGCGGTGGTCATCGAAGAAAACGATCCCTACATGGCTGACGCCATGCGCGCAGCTGGCGGCAAAATTGAAAGCGCGCCGGAAATGTACCGGTTCGGCGAACTGGATGTGAACCGCGTGAGGCGCATTCTGGCGCGTGACGTCACTCCCGAGGCGGTTCCGCCGCGCGGGAAACCGCCGCAGCTTTGCGCCGGTTGTCCGCATACCATCACGTTTGAAATCCTCAAAAAACATAACTGCATCGTCGCGGGCGATATTGGTTGTTACACGCTGGCGGCACTTCAGCCGCTGGCGGCTATGGACACGCAAATCTGCATGGGCGCGAGTCTTGGCGTCGGCGTCGGCTTGCGCCACGTTCTGCCGCGTGAAGAGGCGAAGCGCGTGGTCAGCGTGATCGGCGACAGTACATTTGTTCACAGCGGACTGACCGGACTGGCCGAGATGTCTTATAATGTGCCGCCGACCGGACATGTTCTGCTGATTCTCGATAACGCTACTACGGCCATGACAGGCCAGCAGGAGCATCCCGGCACCGGGCGGCTGCTGGATCACACACCGGCTAATCAGCTCGATTACGAAACGCTGGTTCGTGCGATGAATGTTCCGAATGTCGGAGTTTTCGATCCGATCCGCCAGCCCGGAGAGTTTGAAAAAGCGCTGGGCGAAGCTCTTGAAAAAGATGAACTGACGGTTCTGATTGTGCGCCGCCCCTGTATTCTGGCGGTGGCCCGCAAAGGTGTGAAACCCGCTTCAGCCGAAGGATAATTTGTATGAGTGATAAAGTGACCAGTATTAAAATCGCCGGTCTTGGCGGTATGGGCGTTCTGACCTCCACACAGATTCTTGCCGAAGTTTTTTTCCGGCAGGGGCTTGATGTGAAAAAAGCGGAAGTGCACGGCATGAGTCAGCGCGGCGGCTCTATTTGTAGCGATGTGCGCTTCGGCAAAAAAGTATTCAGTCCGATGATTCCAGCCGGAGAGATCGACTTCCTTGTCCTGTTTCAGGAAGACCAGTTTTCGCTGTACGAAGCCGAATGCTCGCTGGCGACTGTGATTATTCGGCCGTCAGCCATTGATTCGTTAAAGCTTGAGAATAAGCGGGCACTGAACATCGCCATGCTCGGTCTGTTGAGCCGTCATCTGAACGTTCCGGCCGATGCCTGGCTAAAAGTGATTTGTGAAACCCTGCCGGAAAAACTGCATAAAGTGAACGAAGCCGCCTTTGAGTTGGGGCGGAAGAGTGTCTAGGAGAACGCATGGAACAGAATATCCATCCTGAGAGTATGCCTGATTATCTGGAGTCCAGTGAACTGCGCGCATTGCAACTTCAGCGGCTGAAGGCGACGGTTCAGCGTTGCTACGACAACGTGTCGCTTTTCCGTCAGCGCATGGATGAGCGTGGCATGAAACCCGCCGATGTCCGGACGCTGGACGATGTCGCTAGGCTTCCATTCACTCAGAAAACCGATTTGCGCGACACTTATCCCTACGGACTGTTTGCCGTGCCGATGAAAGATGTGGTTCGTCTGCACGCCTCCAGCGGAACAACCGGCAAGCCGATTGTTGTCGGCTACACGCAGGCCGACCTGGATGTCTGGAGCAGTGTCATGCTCCGTTCGTTTATCGCCACCGGCATGCACGCCGGTGATGTTCTGCAGAACGCCTACGGCTACGGACTGTTTACCGGCGGTCTCGGTGCGCATTACGGCGCGGAACGGCTTGGCGCAACCGTTATTCCGATTTCCGGCGGCAACACGGAACGCCAGATTCTGGTGATGAAGGACTTCGGTGTCACCGCCATTTGCTGTACGCCGAGCTATTTTATTCACCTGATCGAAAAAGTGAACGCGAGCGGCATCTCGTTCAGTGATCTCGGCGTCAAAATCGGCGTGTTCGGCGCGGAGCCGTGGACCGAGGCGATGCGCGCCTACATTCAGCGCGAGTCCGGCATTAAGGCTTTCGATATTTACGGGCTGACGGAAATTATCGGGCCCGGCGTTGGTATCGAATGCTGTGAGCAGGCCGGTCTGCATATTTTTGAAGACCACTTCCTGATCGAAATCGTCGATCCGGAAACCGACGAGGTTCTGCCCGATGGCGCGGAAGGCGAGCTGATCATCACGACGCTTACCAAGCAGGCGTTTCCGATGATCCGTTACCGCACCCACGATATCACTTCGATCAATCCGGAGCGCTGCGCCTGCGGCCGCACCATCCGCCGCATCAACCGCATCCGTTCGCGCAGTGACGACATGATGATTATTCGCGGCGTTAACGTCTTCCCGTCGCAGATCGAAGCCGCGCTGCTGTCTGTGGAGGAAACGGTGCCGCACTATCAGATTCTGCTCACTCGCAAGGGCGGGCTCGACCAGATTGAAGTGCAGGTTGAAGTCACCAAAGAAATGTTCGGCGACCGTATCAGCGAACTTGAGGCCACGCAGGCTCGGATTGCTCAAGCGATCGACCATATAACCGGCCTGCGCGTTCCGGTCCGCCTTGTCGAGCCGCACACCATTGCGCGCAGCGAAGGGAAAGC
>CAZSSI010000064.1:0-8162 GCA_964609345.1 uncultured Verrucomicrobiota bacterium
GCCAAGTCGCTCTCTGCGCCATTGTACCAGCTGGTCAACTTTCAACTCGGTGATGGATAAGAGCTGCTGTTCCGCCTCGGTACGGAAATTTCGCTCATAACTCCGGTAGGAAATAACTCCGACGGTAATAATGCCCGCCACTAGAAAAAGGGTTATGAGGATGAAAATAAGCGCTGATTTCAAACTGTCCGCCGACGACCTGTCTGTGTTAATTCGCCGCATGTTGATTTTTACCTTTTTGACTCCGCCAGTTTCATGAGCGCACCAAACAGCTGATCGGTTTTGAGCGGACGATCAATGAATGCCGCAAAACAGTTTTTTGTCTGTGCATCCAACGGGTTCTTCCAGTTCGAAAAAGCAATCCACAGAACATCGGGCCGCAGTTTACGGAATTCGGCAAGCCGTTCCGCGAGGCCCGGCATATCGAGATTGCACAGCACCGCGTCCGGCGAAACATCGTTGATCAGCTTTTCATAAACCGCGTCCAGAGTTTCCGCGTAACGAGGCAGCACACCGCACCGTTCCAGCAGATATTCAGCCGTGCGCATATCAGCTGGATCGTCACCCCAAACGCAGATACACCGTCCCGCCCACTGCTTATGAATCTCATCTGCCGCCACCGGATTCTTCGCCAGAATCTGATCCTGAATAAAAAATGAGAAACATGACCCCTCGCCTTGGCGGCTTTCGACGCGGATATCGCCGCCCATAAGTCTCACGAGGTCTTTCGAGATCGCCAGCCCGAGTCCGGCTCCGCCGTGTTTACGGGTGTGAGAGTTGTCGCCCTGCTGGAACGGTTCAAAAATCCGTTTGATGGAGGCGGCGCTGATTCCTTCGCCGCTGTCTTCAACGTCAAATTCAATGCGGCGGTGTCCGGACGGCAGAGTCCGGCTTCGCACGGTCAGCCGCACAAATCCCTTCTCCGTGAATTTGAGCGCATTATTCAGCAGGTTGACCAGCACCTGCTGCAAGCGGAAGGAATCGCTGGTGATTTTTTCAGGGACGGTTTCGTCCACTGTACCGGAGAGTTCAATCCCTTTTTTCGCCGCCGCCTGAGAAAGCAAGGCGATGGTTTCGCCGACCGTTTTGCGAAGATCAAACACCTCGTTTTTGATTTCGATCTTCCCGAGTTCGATTCTGGAAATATCGAGCAGGTCGGACACCAGAGCAAGCATCGTGTTACCGCTGGCACAAATGGTCTGAATCTGATCGCGCTGTTCTTCGTCGAGTTCCGTGTATTGGAGCAGTTCAGAAAAACCGATGATTGCATTGAGCGGCGTGCGCAGTTCGTGACTTATATTGGCCAGAAACTGCGTCTTGGCTTCACTGGATGCCTGAGCGGCATCACGGGCGCGGATGACAGCCTCTTCGGCAGCTTTCTGCACGGTGATATCGGCGAACACCGTGGCGAACTGGCCTTTGCGCGGAGAATAGGCGGAAACTGAATAGTGCCGGCCCAGCGAACCGGAGAAATCGTCGATCTGCACCGACACACCCGTTAACGCCACCTTACCGTAGGTTTCAATCCAAACGGGCTCCGTTTCCGGCATAATTTCTTTAACCGTTTTGCCGATTAACCGTTCTGCTTTCAGTCCGGTCAGCCTTTCAAAGGCCGGATTAACCTCCAGAAAACGGTAGTCGCACGGAATTCCCTTTTCGTCGCAAATGATTTCATGCAAAGCAAATCCGGAGTGCATGGACTCAAACAGCTGGCGGTAGCGGAAGTCCTTTTCGCGAACTAACTCGTCCGACTGCTTTCGCATCAGCGCCTCGCCAATATGCGCGGCAATGGATTCCAGACGTTCGATGATGTCGAGAGTGAACCGTCCTTTGCGCCGGTCGTTGAATTGTATCAGCCCGATAATTTTGCTCTGTATCCGGATGGGAATCAGCGCGACCGAAGCGTAGCCGAGGTGAATGCAATTGTTGCGCGGATGGTGCCGGGGATCCAGACTGGACGGGAGATCGAGCAACGGAAAGGAATCGTTGGTCCAGCATGATCCGCCCCGCGTAAAGAGCGGGCTGGTCGGGTCGGTTTTACCGGAAAGAACCAGTCCGCAGGTGCATTCCAGACGAACACTACCATCTTCGTTCCGGCAGACTCCACCGTCCACACTGCGGTCAATCAGCGTGTTTTCTGTCAGCAGAAAATCGCCGGAGAATCCATTTTGAACGAAATACGGAAAGTCGTCGCCGTTTTGCAGGCGGATTCCCACCGCATCGAACCCGGTCTTTTCCTTCAGCAGTCCCAGAACACGCGAAATGGGTTCTTCACCTGCCCCCGACTCATTCAGTATCAGCAGAATTTCATGCTGAATTTCATTATACAATCGGGCCTGTCTTTCCGCCGTAACATCGCGGGCGATGTGAATCGCGCCGATCAGTGTGGTCTCGCTGTAGATCGGCGAAACACTGACGTTGAGCCAGCTGTCCAGGCTTTCCGAAAACATTTCCTGCCGGTGTTCCTGCCCGTCATGAAGCATCGCCTCGTGCGGACAGTCAGTGGCTGGACAGGTCGTACCGTGCACATATTCAAAACATTTTTTACCGGACAGCTCGACCGCCGGCACGTTGAGCCGGTCAGCCATGCGTTTGTTGACACGGATAATGCTGTGATCCGCATCAAACAGCGCCACCATGTCCGGTATCGCGTCGAAGGTTTTTTCCCACATGGCGTGGGCGCTTTTAAGATCGGCCGGACTTGCCTGAGGCTGAAACAGACCCAGCAGAGAAAGGTCGTTCCGGAGCTGTCCTTCCTTTTCCAGCAGCTCTTTGGTTTCCACGAGCTGGGCCATTGCCGTACGGTGGGCCAGCACGTTCGGGCTGACGGTCATCAACTCCAGAACGGTCAGTGGTACCTTTTCAAATTCTGTGGATTTATCGAAGAAAAAGTCCGCGCCGGCATCCAGACACTTCCGGCGATACTGCGCATACGGATAGTTCGTCATGATGATGACGGTGATGTCGGGATGACTCGTTTTAATCGCTTCAAGCGCCTTGATGCCGCCGCCGCCCGGCATACGAATATCCAGCACGGCGACATCCGGGCGGAAAAGTTCAATCCGCTGGAGCGCCTCCGGCGTATCCACCGCCTCGGCAACCTCAATGCCGGGCTGGCTTAAAAGCCGCTCAACCAGCCGTTTGCGAATCGGTTGCGAATCGTCTGCTACAAGAACCTTCATATGTGTCCTGACAATAGCGGTATTTTATTTCGAGACAACGTCGGGATGGTGCTTTTCTTTCTGTAGGGGAATTCTCTACATCATATTTTCAGCGGCAACGGAAGAGTACCCATAATCTGCGTTCCCTTCCCCGGCTTGCTTTCAATGCACAGCTCCCCGCCGAGCACTTCGACCCGTTCGCGCATACCCAGCAGTCCGAATGAAGTCGGCTTTTCAGCCGCCCCGGGCGCCATCCCGATCCCGTTGTCGGCCACAGAGACGTTGAGTGTCTTTCCGTCCGACACCAGATTGATTTCAACCCGCGAAGCGTTGGCATAGCGTGATACGTTGGTGAGCGCTTCCTGCACCAGGCGGAAAACCGCCGTACGGATTTCGTCCGTAAACGAGTTATCGTCCACGTCCGCGAACAGAACACATTTCGCCGCATTACGGTGCTGCCATTCGTCCACCATACCGGCGAGTGCCTCTTCCAGACCCAGATCGTCCAGCGCACCGGGCCGCAGGTTGCGACAGAGTGAATGGACGCTTTTAATGCCTGCGCTCAGCAGGTCCTGCATATCCACTGTTTTTTCTTTCACCTCGCCGCTGCAGGTGCAGTTCTGATCCACGACCATCAGATCGATTTTTAAGGCGGTCAGAATCTGTCCGATATCGTCGTGCAGTTCGCGGGCAAGCCGTTTGCGCTCTTCTTCGCGCACTGTTTCCAAATGCTGTGCCAGCCGTTGATAACGCTCTTCGTTCGCCTTCAGCTCATCGTTTATCCGTTTGCGTTCGGTAATATCCTGAATCGTTCCGTACATTTCCACCGGGTTTCCGTTGTCATCCAGCTTCAGCCGGCCCAATCCGTACACCCAGCGCTCGGCAAGGCTGCTGCGGGAAATGATACGGTATTCCATTTCGAACGGCTGTTTGTTCCCAAGCACCTCGGTGTTGAAATAATCGACCATCATTTCACGATCGTCGGGGTGGATGATATTCACCCATCCTTCCACAGTGCGCTCATACGTTGCATCAATTCCAAAGATATCATCCAGCACAGGTGAGCTTGTCCATATCCCGGTCGAGATATTCAACACATAGTTGCCAAGTCCCGCAATAACCTGAAATTCCTTAAGCGACTGCGCACTCTCCCGCAGAGCCTCCTCCGCCTGTCTGCGTGCCGTGATATCGCGAAAACTCCACACCCGTCCGGTCACCTTGCCGCCCAGCTTCTGCGGCTGGGAATAACGCTCGAACACCCGTCCGTCCCGAAAATGCAACACGTCAAAACTCGTCGCATCCAAACGCAGATACAGGCCTTTCACTTTAGCAATGAATTGCTCCGGTTCGCAGAGCTGGTTGAGAATAAACGCCATCGCGGCATCATCCATTCCGTCGGAGACAATCTCTTCAGGCAAGCGCCACATTTCAACGAATGTCTGGTTGTAACGCACCATCTTTCCATCGCCGTCGGCGACCATGATTCCGTCGGCGGTTGATTCGAGTGTTGCTTCCAGCAGCGACAGTGACTTTTTGACTTCCTGCTCCGCCTGCTTGCGCTCGGTAATATCCAAAGCCGTCCCGAGCAGTCCATAGATTTTCCCTTCCGCATCGCGCAACGGCAGTTTACTGAGAAGGTTGACGCCCGGCGTACCGTCCTGGCGGAACGAAGGAACTTCAACATTCAGACTGGCCTCGCCGCTTTCTATGATCTCCCGGTCGGCGTTACGGAATGCGTCGGCCTGGTCGCCCCATCTCATTTGATAATCATTTTTACCGAAGACTTCCTCCGGACGGGAAAATCCGGCTGAGCGGGCAAAGCTCGTATTACATCCCAGGAAAACAAGATTCTCGTCTTTCCAGAAAATCTGCATCGGAATGTTGTTTATGACCTCTTCGAGAATATGCCGAGACTTTCGCGCCGCCTCTTCCGCCTGTTTCTGCATGGTGACGTCCCAAATAACGCCGGTGATTTTTTGCGGACGGCCTTCATCATCGAACCACGGTTTACCGCGAACGGCCACGTAATGAATGGTGCCGTCCGCCCAAACAACGCGATATTCCCGACAATAAGCAGGAGAGCCCTTCTGACTCAGCGGCAAAACTCTCTGCCGGTCATCGGGGTGCACCACCGCTATAAATTCTTCCAGTGTTCCTTTATACGCAGCCGGATTAAGCCCCAGAATATGGCAGGCTTGTTCATCATAACTGCGCTGTTCCGTTAAAACATCCCGTTGCCATACGCCCATTTCGGCAGACCGCAACGCCAGATCAAGTTTAGCTTGGCTGTCCGTGAGTTCCTTTGTGCGACGTTCAACCTGTTTTTCAAGAGTGACTCGCCGGCTGGTGATCAGCGCAACCATGCCGCTGAACAGACCGGTGAGCAGCAGGCCGGTCAGGCCGGCGATCCAGCCGCTGTTTAACGGATGCGCCGCCAGCCAGGCCGCCTCCGGCACCAGACGCAGTGCATAGACCTTGCCGAACCGGAACACCGGTACCGTGACACTCATCTCCGGGTCGCGAAGCGTCCAGCATTCCGGCCCGCACAAGCTGGATGATCTCGTGATTAAAAAAGGCGGGCGTCCAACCTGCAACTGAGACAGACAGACTTCCAGATCGCGCTGAATCCGTCCATCAAGTCGCCCGCCGCCCAGCAGATTTTCCGGATGCACAGCAAAAACCGCAAGCCCCTTTTGATTCGAAGCGCTTACCGGTTTTAAAATCAAAACAACCGGCAGAGAATTCGCGGACGAAAACAGCCGAACCGGATCGGTCGCCGTACTTAAACCGGTTCTCAGCGCCTGTTGCAGGGCGGCGCTGCAAAGCGGCTCCGAGTTTAAATCAAAGCCCGCAACAGCATCAAATTCGGGCGGCACAATATACCGCGCCGGATAGTAAACCGGACGACCCGAAACCGGTTCGCGGACGCCTTTCATATTTTTCTGCCAGATGGAAAAATCAGGGAATCCTTCGCCGTGCGCCGCCTGAACAAACCGTCCGGCCGACTCATCCGAAACGGACGGTGCCCACACGCAGGTGCCCATCAGACCTCGTTGAATATTTTTCAGACAGTATGATCTGAACTCGTTGTAAGTGACGTCCTCACTCGACTCAAAAAAGCAAACCATTTGGTCTATCGCCGCGTCTAAATCATTCATTTCAGCCAGATACATTGCGGAGTGACTCTGCGCCTGCAAATAAAATGTATTCAGGCGGTCGGCGCGTTCCAGACGGTGAAAATAGCTGGCCACAGCCAGACTCAAAGCGGTCAGAAAGACGGCACAAAGCACCGCTTCCGTATGACGGAATCGCGCCGTTTCATCCGGCACAGACTGCCGGTGCAGACTAAAAAAAAGTCCGATCAACAGCAGTAGCAGAAGAAGCATTAGAGTAATTCCGCCGGGCACCCATTGCGCATGCCGGACAGCAGCCCTCCATGCGTCACCCTCCTCGTCCACACCGACCACCGCCAGCACATCGCCGGAAACCGGATCGATAACCGGCACCAAAGCGGTCACATGAGTTCCGTATTCATCGCGAGCCGGGCCGTGAATCTGCGGCTGGCCTGTCTGGAAAATTTTAAATTTATCTTGATTGGGACTTCCACAAACTGTTCCGGGCGGTAAAGCTTGCGGGTGACCTTCCGGCAAACTCTCCGGGCCGGAAACAACCTGCCCGTCCGATAAAGCCAGCGTATAAAGACGGTGCAGTCCGGCTGTCTCTGCATAGGCCCGCAACTGATCGCAAAGCTGTCGGAATTCAAGCAGACTGCTGTCCCCTTTAGTAAATGAAAGATCTCGCAAACTGGACGGATGGATCGCCGCCGCGACTCCGGCGGCATTCCGCATCAGCTCGCGGCGCATCTGGAGATCGGCCGCCTGACCCGACTGTTTGACAGCCCACAATCCAGCCAGCAGCACCACGAGCATCGTCGCGCCAATCACTCGGCAGACCGCCCGCGAGGCGAAACAGGCAAGTAGAATATTCCCGCCGCTTTTTGCGTCCTTATGATCTTCCATCGCAAACTCCCTGCTTCATCGCGAAAAGCAGAATAATCCGAACCAGCGATTCCTTGTGAATTAGCAGAAGAGCGATTTGATAGGAACCCAACCGCCCGCCCCGCTCAGGCCGAAAAGACTACCTGAGGTGCAAATCGTCCGCAAGAGGTTTCAAGCAGATGACAGATTTCTACAATAATTGCGGCTGGCTCTGTTCGCGGATGAAGCTACTTGCGTGATACAGCAGCTCACTTCCGTCCGTCAGACCCAGCTTTTCGCGAATACGTTCGCGATAGGTTTCGATTGTCTTAACACTCACCTTAAGTTTATCGGCAATCCGTTTCGGAACATAACCGTGCCCGGTCAAACAAAAGACTTCGAATTCGCGGTGTGAAAGCCGGTCAAACGGCGACCCGGTTTCCCGACCCCGTCGCACTGAACTTATCCCGGTTTTTTTACGTAATGCAGAGTTGAGATAGACACCTCCTGAAGCAACTGCCGCGACCGCTTCCAGCAGATTATCGCCCGGTTCATCAATGGAAATATACCCGGAGGCTCCGGCACAAATCGTCCGTTCGGCATAGATATGATCGTGGTGTAAATACGAAAAAGTCAGCAAGCCAAACATCGGAAACTTCCGATGAATAAGCTGAAGAAGAGACATCCCGCTGCAATGCTTCATGGAAATATTCAGCAAGATCACATCTGGACAGACAGCCTCAATTTGATAAAGCGCATCATCGGAATGCGAAGATTCAAAAACAAGAATGCCCAGCGACTGCCTCAAACCCTCCGCAAAAAACGTTCTGCACAGATGAAAATCATCCACCAGCAAAATCTTTTTTACATTGTCCGCAACTTCCATCACAAACCTCTGTCCGTTTAATCCGCCGACTGGTTTGGACGATAAAAACAGTCCTTGGAATTTAAAAGGTAAAAAAGAATTTATTATTTCTGATAAAAAAGAATTTTTTGCGAGGCCGGTTAATGAATGCTTTTCCGC
>CAZSSI010000065.1:0-2974 GCA_964609345.1 uncultured Verrucomicrobiota bacterium
TTTTCAGCTTGTTTTCGATATTGGGGAAAGAATATACAGCATCCCTAATTTCTGTGCAGGGGACTGTATGGCGAAAGATGATGGCAGTTTAGTTTCATTGGACGGGACGGTGATTGAAGTACTGCCCGGCACGATGTATCGCGTGAAGTTCGATAACGGACACATGGTGCTGGCGCACGTCTCCGGCAAAATCCGCAAAAATTTCATCCGCATTTCCATCGGCGATAAAGTGACCGTCGAAATCTCCGCCTACGACCTGACCAAAGGCCGCATCACCTACCGCCACGCCTGACCGTATCAAGAATTGCCCACGAATCTGCCTAGCGCGACATAGCCGCAACTAAAGAAAGAATCTGATCAAAATAATTTAGGACAAAATAATTCTGCCGCCCTGTTTCTCCATTATTTTGTCCCCAATTATTTTGATTTAAATCGCCCTGCTTAGCTCTGGCTGGAGAAGAGTCCAAGGATGAAAACGTGCCCCGAAGCCTCGGGGTCTTCGACATAAAAAACAAGAAGTTGCTGGATAGTAGTACGAATATTCACGAATAGTTCCCATTTTCTTATTCGTGTTCATTCGAGTTATTCGTGGGAAAAATATAGACAGGTTTATATTGGTGGGTGCGCACGATTTGACGTGCAATCGAGCGCCTTGGAAGTTAAACGACTGTCATGAAAATCACCTTCCTTGGTACGGGTACTTCGCATGGCGTTCCGATGATCGGATGTGATTGCGCGGTCTGCCGGTCGGATAACCCGAAGAATAAGCGCCGTCGGTGCAGTCTGTATGTTCAGGCGGGCGGAAAGCATCTGCTGTTTGATACGCCGCCCGATCTGCGCGATCAGGTGCTGACGTTCGGGGTAGAGCGGGTCGATGCCGTTTTTATCACCCATCCGCACGCCGACCATATTTTCGGTTTCGACGATATCCGCCGCTTCAGCGACCTGCAGAAGGCGCACATTCACGTCTACGGTTCGCCGGAAACCATCGCCTCGATGCGCGTGAAGTTTGATTATGTCGATAAGCCAAGCCACTCGTTCGGCGGGGTGCCGCGCGTGATTTTCACCGAAATGACCGCGCCGGTTGAAGTGGGCGGCGCGAAGGTGACGCCGGTTCCGGTTATGCACGGCGAGGAATCTATTTACGGGTTTCTGGTTGAAGCGGACGGTAAACGGCTGGCGTACATTCCCGACTGTTCCGGCATTCCGGATAAAAGTTTTGAGCTTCTGCAAGAGCTCGACGTGATGATTCTGGATGGACTCCGCCCTGGGAAGCACGCCACGCACTTTTCGATTGAGGAATGTGTGGAGCATCTGCAACGGATCGGCGCGAAACGGTCGTTCCTGACGCACCTGACGCACAATTCGGATCACGATGCGCTTTTGGCGATTTTGCCCGTCGGCATTGAGGTTCCTTGGGATGGGCTGACGGTTTACTGAAATCCGGCGGGATGTCGATTGACACCCTGCTGGTGCCGTGCTAAAAGCACCCCTCATTTTTCATGCGAGATGTTGATTTTGGATAACGGGAAGGGCTTTACGAATGGCTGTGAAAAAAGTTTCGAATAAGAAAACGGCTAAAAAAGTTGTGAAAAAGGCACCGGTCAAACCGGCGGCCAAAAAGACAATTACCAAGAAGACCCCGGCCAAAAAAGTACCGGCCAAAAAGGTTGTGGTTAAGAAGGCACCTGCCAAAGCAAAACCCGCTGCGAAAAAAGAAGTTAAAAAAATTATTCCGATTCCAATTCATAAGCCAGTTGCCCCGGTGCTTGCCGGGCCTGCCGCTAAGAAGCTGACCGCCAAGGAAGCCCGCGAATTTAAGGATGTCCTGCTGACACTCCGCGAACGCGTTTCCGGCGAATACAGCACGCTGTCCCGCGATAATCTCGAAGCCAACCAGCGCGATCCGTCGCTGTCCGATCAGGGAACCGACACGTTTGACCGTGAAATGGAACTCAACATGATGGGCAGCGAGCAGGAAGTTCTGTTCGAAATCGACGCGGCGCTTCGCCGGATCGAAAAAGGCACCTACGGAATCTGTGAACTGACCGGTCAGCCGATCAATATCGAACGTCTCCAGGCTCTGCCGTATGTCCGCTACACCGTTCGCGCCCAGTCCGAACTTGAAAAAGGCCGCGCTCACTACCGCCCCTTCGGCGGCACCATGCGCAGCTAGGAGAACCTCATGCTGGTACTCATTCTGGGCCTGGTCGTCGTTCTGCTCGATCAATGGACCAAGCTGTGGGTACGAGCAGATTTCATTTATGGCGGCGACCCGCACGCCGTCATTCCCGGCTTTTTTAATCTGGTCTATGTCCGCAATGAAGGCGCGGCGTGGGGCATGCTCGGTGGACAGATGCCGATACTCATTCTTCTCTCCGCCGTGGTGCTGGTTCTTCTGGCTGTTTATCACCGCAAAGTGCTCAACCCGACGCTCGACCATCGCATCGCGCTCGGCCTGATGGTCGGCGGAATCTGCGGCAATCTGATCGACCGTATCCGCGTCGGCTGGGTCACCGACTTTCTCGACTTTTACATCGGCCCGTACCACTGGCCGTCCTTCAATGTCGCCGATTCCGCCATCTGCATCGCCGTGGGTCTGTATATGCTTTCATCGCTCTGGCATCCCAACCATCCGTTAAAAAATGACGAAGCACGAAAGACCCAATGACGGAAGGAATGACGAATTTCTAAATACCCAAGCACAAAAAAATGACAAATAGCCGAAATTCGAATTATGCACTTCGGTTTTTAGATATTCGGGTTTCTTTGGGTATTTGGGTGTTTCGGATTTAGGATTTTTGCGGAAAATGTCTGATAAGCCTCAAGCTTATATCCTCGTCGGTCCGACGGCGTCGGGCAAAAGCGACGTCGCCCAGATTCTGGCGGAACGAACCGGCGCGCCCATCGTTTCCGCCGACTCGATGAATATCTATCGCGGCATGGATATCGGCACGGCCAAGCCGTCGCCGGA
>CAZSSI010000065.1:3074-8074 GCA_964609345.1 uncultured Verrucomicrobiota bacterium
GAAGCGCTCGCCGACAAAGAAAATCCGCGCCGCCTCGTCCGGTTGCTGGAAGGAAAGAAAACTTCTGAAAGCTGGAAAACCGAAATGCCAGTGGTCATCGGACTGAATGCTGAACGCGACGAGATTCATCGGCGGATTGCCGCGCGGGTCGGGAAAATGTACGCAGGCGGACTGCTCGAAGAAGCGCGCCATCTCGCTGGCCTCAAACTTTCTTCGACGGCGCAACACGCCATCGGCTACGCCGAAGCCTTCGCCGTTCTGCGCGGAGAAATGACCGCCGCCGAAGCCAAAGAGAAAACAATTATCCGTACCCGCCAGCTTTCGAAACGTCAGATGACCTGGTTCCGCCACCAGCTCAACGTGCAGTGGATCGAAACGGCGGAATTTCCGGACACGAAAAGTCTGGCGGATAAAATTGCCGGTGTGTGGGAAAAGGTTGGAGCCGTTCCCATGAAGGGCGTATAAACTCCGGTATGAAACGGTTTATCCTGACGATTCTGCTGCTGGCTTTCCGGTGTATTGCCGCAGAGCCGTTGTTTTTCGTTCAGATCACGGATACGCATTTAGGGCAAAGGGATAATCTGGAGCGGGCCCGCGCGGCGGTTAAGGCGATTAATGCTCTGCCGGTGAAGATTGCGTTCGTTGCTGTGACCGGCGATATCATGCACGACTGCATCATGGACTCCAACACCGTCAGCGAAGCGCTGGCCATCCTTGGCGGGCTGAAGGTGCCGGTGCATTATGTTCCCGGCAACCATGACCTGCTGAAAAAATCGCCGGAAGAAACGGTCGCGGTTTTCACCAATCGGTTCGGCCCGCTGATTTCGTCGGCGGAATACGGCGGAGTTGATTTCATATTTATCTGCACCGAACCGCTTTCCGGCGGAGCCAAAATTCAGGGATACGATCCAGTGAGCAGTCTGGAAAAGCTGCTTCAGTTGCACGCCGGACAGCCTGCAGTGATTTTTAACCATGCGCCGTCGGTGGGTGATTTTTACGGGAACAGTTCGTATCGCGGCTGGGGGGATTCAAAAGAAGGTCTTCGGTGGACCGCGCTGCTTAACCGCTACCCGGTTAAGGCGGTCATTGCCGGTCATTTTCACCGGGACGAACTTCACTGGATCGGAAATGTTCCATTGTATGCCGGGCCGCCGCTGTCCAGCTCGCTGGGGCGGCAGGCGGCTTTTCGGGTTTATCAATACCGCGACGGGAAGCTCGATTACCGGACGTATTATTTGCCATAGCCCGCCGCTGGCAGGAGTCTATTTATGAAAGAGATGAAGACAACGATACCTCATGCTCAGGAGCGCGCCGTGCTGGTCGGCGTGCAGGTGCACGGGCGGAACAGCGAGCAGGACGCGTTCGACACGCTCGCCGAACTGGTGCAGCTGACGGAGAGCGCGGGCGCTGAAGTGCTTGGTCAAATGCTTTGCAAGCAGTCCAAGGTTCACGCCGCGCATTTCATCGGCAAAGGCAAGGTGGACGAACTGGCGCAGATGGTGAAGGAGAGCGGTGCCAATCTGGTGGTTTTCGACGAAGATCTTTCTCCGGCGCAGGGTCGTAATCTGGAAGAGACGCTGGCGGTGCGCGTACTCGACCGGACTCAGCTGATTCTCGATATTTTTGCCCAGCGGGCGCGGACGAAGGAAGGCTGTCTGCAGGTGGAGCTGGCGCAGCACCGCTATCTGCTTCCGCGCCTCCGCCGGATGTGGACGCATCTGGAACGGCAGGCGGGCGGTATCGGACTGCGCGGTCCCGGCGAAACACAGATCGAAATGGATCGCCGCAGTATTCAGAATTTGATTCGTACGCTGACGCATGAGCTGGAACTGGTGCGTACACGCCGCGCCGAACAGCGGCGAGGGCGGCAGCGCCACGGCTGGGCGCTGGTTTCGATTGTCGGCTACACCAATGCCGGAAAATCCACACTGCTCAACCGGCTGGCGGGCGCAGAGATTTATGCCGAAGACCAGCTGTTCGCGACGCTCGACCCGACGACGCGGCAGGTCGAACTGCCGGACCGCGAGCCGTGTCTGATGACCGACACCGTCGGCTTTATTCGTAAACTGCCGCACCATCTGGTCGATTCCTTCAAGGCGACGCTCGAAGAAGTGGTTGAAGCGGATTTGATTCTGCACGTGATCGACTGCTCTCATCCGCAGGTCGAACAGCAGATCGCGGCGGTGAACACCGTGCTGAAAGAAATCGGCGCGGAAGACAAGCCTGTGCTCTATGTGCTGAATAAAATTGATAAGGCTGCCGGACGGAATGTTGCGCGGCAGTTGGCTCATACGTTTCGGCGCTCCGCCGCCGTTTCGGCCATCACCGGTGAGGGAATTGAAGATTTGCTAAATGGGGTGGCGGACAACCTGAAAGACGACTGCCAGTTGATGAACCTGGCGATACCGATGAGCGAAGGCCGTCTGCTGGCGCAGTTAAAACAATCGGCGACCGTGCTGGAAGAAAAGTACGAAGGTGAATTCGCCGAACTGCTCGTCCGCGTTCCGGCGCCGCTCGTCCCGCGCTGCGAGCCGTATAAGCAGGGTTAGTCGGACGATAAGGGTTTATGATAAAGAGCTGAAGTAATGCCGAGCCGGGGTTGCTTTAACGCAAATCCTTTTCTTTTTCTTTCCACCGGTTGTCATCGCCGCAGATGTCCAGCGTCGTCCAGCCCGCCACGAAGTCCAGCATATGCAGGTAACGAGGCGTGGCCACGACGCCGACCCATCCCAGATGGAGGTAATGCGGGCAGGAGATTAGATACTCCGGCCCCGGGAAAGGTCCTTGAATCATCCCGGCCAGACCCGTCCGCTGAAAGTTCAGCGCCTTGTTCCGCTCACTTTCGCTCATCGCATCGAGATCTTCCTGCGAGGTGCCGAAATTCACCTTCTCTTGCCCCCACAGGATCGCGCCGTAGCTCTGCTCGTAATGCGGAGCCCAGCCCGCAAACTGCCCGCCACCCAAGCCAGCGAAGTGGCCCTGCACCTCGCCATAGCCAATCGGTATGACCGGCACGAAATCGTAGAAAAACGCGAACTTAGGTTCCTTCGAGAACGTGAACCCCAGGTCAATCATATCCTTCGCGTCATTTCCGCGATTGCGCAGATAGGCGCAGCCCTGTGTGCAAAAGAAAAGCCCCGCCAAAATCAAACCTGCAACAAGTCGTCTCATATAATTCGTTTCCTCCAGCGCTATGTTTTATTTTTCTACGCTAACCAATCAGGCAGTTAAGATCAATTTTGAAAGTATCGGGTATTTCAAGGAGAAGGGTTGAATTCCGGCGCGTCCTGTCGGATAGTGACGCACTTTACTAAATTTGGGGAGAAAACCATGGCGTATGATTTAACGGGGAAGATTAAGGTTGTTAAGGAAGCTCAAACCTTTGGAACAAAGGGGTTTACCAAGCGCGAGTTCGTGGTGACGGTCGAGGATGGCAAATATCCGCAGGACATCGCGCTGGAGTGCGTTCAGGACAAGGTCACGATGCTCGACGGTCTGAAAGAGGGCCAGATGGTGACGGTGACGTTTGATATCCGTGGACGTGAATATAACGGGCGCTATTTCAACAACCTGCAGGCGTGGCGTATTAAGGCCGAAGATGGCGGTGCTCCCGCCGCCGACGACCGTCCGCCGGTTCCGGACGACGCTCAGGCTCCCGGCGAATTTGATGACGATATTCCATTTTGAGAGAGGAATGATGGAATATAGAATTGTTGGATGGCTGGATTTTCATTAATCCATACATCCTTAAATCCAGTAATCCGGATTTTTTGAAAGGGATTGATAATGAAAGTTGTATTGGCATATTCAGGCGGTCTGGACACCACCGTGCTTCTGACCTGGCTTCAGGAACAGTTTAACGCGCAAGTGATCTGCTATTGCTCAAACGTTGGGCAGGAAGAGGAACTCGACGGGCTGGAAGCGAAAGCGCTCAAGCACGGCGCGGTCAAGTGCATCGTGGACGATGTCTGCGAAGAGTTCGCTAAGGATTTTGTTTTTCCGATGATGCAGGCGAACGCCATTTACGAAGGCACGTATCTGCTCGGCACGTCGATTGCCCGTCCGCTAATCGCCAAACGGATGATGAATATTGCCATCGCTGAAGGCGCGGAAGCCATCTGCCACGGCGCGACCGGTAAAGGTAATGACCAGGTTCGTTTTGAGCTGACGGCCTACTCGATGAAACCCGATATCAAAATCATCGCCCCGTGGCGTATGCCGGAAGTCTTCAAGTTCAAAGGCCGCCCGGACATGATCAAATATTTGGAAGAGCACGGCATTCCGTGTCAGGTGTCAGTCAAGAAGCCGTACAGCACCGACCGTAATCTGCTGCACATCAGCTTTGAGGGCGGCATTTTGGAAGATCCGTGGAACGAAGCCGATGAAAATATGTGGTGCATGACCAAACCGCTGTCACAGGCCGTCGACAAACCGGAATATGTCGAAATCAGTTTCGAAAAGGGGATTCCGGTTTCTGTCAACGGCAAGAAGCTTTCGCCCGCCGCACTGATTCGTAAGCTGAACGCCATCGGTTGTGAACACGCCATCGGACGTATCGACATCGTTGAAAACCGCTTCACCGGTATGAAAGACCGCGGCATTTATGAAACGCCCGGCGGAACGATTCTGCACCACGCGCACCGCGCGATGGAATCGATCACGATGGATCGTGAAGTGATGCATCTGCGCGATTCGCTGATTCCGAAGTACGCCACGCTGGTGTACAACGGCTTCTGGTTCGCGCCGGAGCGCGAAATGCTGCAGGCGGCGATTCTGGAAAGTCAGAAAATGGTCACCGGCGATGTACGCGTGAAGCTTTTCAAAGGCGGAGTGCATATCTGCGGACGCCGTTCGCCGTATTCGCTGTACGATTCCAAGGTGGTCAGCTTTGACGAAGCAGGAGGCTACGATCAGACCGATGCGACGGGCTTTATTAAGCTAAATGCTCTGCGTCTGCGTGTTCGCGCCGCAATGCAGAAGAAGAAATAACCCGGCTTTTA
>CAZSSI010000066.1:0-8067 GCA_964609345.1 uncultured Verrucomicrobiota bacterium
ACGAAGTCGAGGTCTTTGTCGCCGCGGCCGGAGAGGTTCACCAGAATCGTGCCGGTTTTCATCTCTTTGGCTTTTTTCATGGCGAAGGCGACAGCGTGCGCGCTTTCGAGCGCCGGGATAATTCCTTCGGAGCGGCAGAGCGTAAAGAATCCGTTGAGGCATTCCTTGTCGTCGATCGCGGCGTACTGGATACGGCCTTCGTCTTTCAGGTGGCTGTGTTCGGGGCCGACGCCGGGGTAGTCGAGTCCGCTGGCGATGGAGTAAACCGGCGACGGTTCGCCTTTTTCGTCCTGCAGCAGGTAGCACTTGAAGCCGTGGATGATGCCGGGCATGCCGTAGGTGGCGGTGGCGGCGTGGTCGCCGGTTTTCGGTCCGCGGCCCAGCGGTTCAACGCCCCAGATTTCGCACGGATCATTCAGGAACGCCGAGAAAAGTCCCATGGCATTACTTCCGCCGCCGACGCAAGCGGTGATGACGTCCGGCAGTCCGCCGAGCATTTCGAAGAACTGCTCGCGCGCTTCGATGCCGACGACGCGCTGGAAGTCGCGCACCATCATCGGAAACGGATGCGGTCCGACGACGGAGCCGATGCAGTAGATGGATGTGACCGGATCTTTGAGATAGGCCTGGAAGGCAGAGTCGACTGCTTCTTTGAGCGTTTTGAGTCCGTGGGAAACCGGAACAACTTTGGCGCCGAGCAGTTTCATCCGTACGACGTTGGGATGTTCTTTGGCGATATCGACTTCGCCCATGTGGATTTCACATTCGAGGCCGAAGTAGGCGGCGGCGGTGGCGAGCGCGACGCCGTGCTGGCCCGCGCCGGTTTCGGCGATGAGCTTTTTCTTGCCCATGTATTTGGCGAGCAGTCCTTCGCCCATACAGTGGTTGATCTTGTGGGCGCCGGTGTGGTTGAGGTCTTCGCGTTTGAGGTAAATCTGTGCGCCGCCGCATTTTTCGGAGAGACGCGCGGCGTGGTAAACCGGCGTCGGGCGGCCCTGATAGTGCTTGCGGATGGAGCGCAGCTCTTCGATGAAGCGGTGCGAGCGGCTTATTTTAAGGTAAGCCTCGTGGATTTCCTTCATCGGCCCGACCAACTGCGGCGGAATATAGGCGCCGCCGTACGGCCCGAAATGGCCTTCGGCGTCGGGCGTGTTCTGCAAGTAATCGCTGTAATCTTTTTTCATTAGCCGAAACTCCCTGTTAATGAAGTGGAAAACTGGAAAGTCCGAAGAATAGTCAAAAAACGGATCGGGAGCAAGCGGGCAGCTTGAAATTAGGGAGCCAGAGCCCTGCGGGACCGGTTGGTAATGAGATTAAAAATAAATAAAAAGAGTGGTCGGGCGCTCAATTCGTTGTTATATACATCTCAGCGAACAGTAGGATAGCAACACAGGGAGGCATATGACATCCGCAAGAGAGTCTTTGAATAGAATCTTTGAATGCGCGGGATCGCTAGCCAGCTTGCAGGGAAGTCTGCTAAGCGCGACCAACGGCAAGGGCGTGCGCTCCCTGTTGGTGACCAGCGGCCGCGACCAGGAAGGCAAGAGCACGGTCGCAATCGGAATTGCAGTTGCAATGGCTCGTCAGGCGAACGCCAGAGTTCTGCTGGTGGACGCCAACTTCCGCCGCCCGGCCTTGGCAGAGATGTTCGGGCTCTCATCGGAGCCGGGGTTGCGCGAATTTCTAATGGGTTCGCCTGCCGAACAAGTGATCCAGCGAACAGGCGAACCCCGCCTTTCTCTGCTGAGCGCGGGGAGTGCCGGATCCATTGCCGGGCTGCTGCCGAAGCTTCCCGACGGCCTGAGCGCATTGTGCGAAGGGTTCGACTATGTGGTCTTCGATGGCGATTCTACACTGACATCTTCCGAGGCCGCGCTACTGGCGCAGCATGTTGACGGAGTGATCCTGGTTGCGGAATGTGAGAAGACAAAGAGGGAAATTATTTCTCTCTGCACAGAGAAGCTGGCTCGATTGGGAGGGAAGGTGCTGGGCGTGGTTTTGAATAAACGGCAGTTTTATATTCCGGGAGCGCTTTATGGAAAAGTTTAAGAATTTGATGCGGGCTTTTGCGATGCCAGCCCTGTTGGGGGTCGTTCTGGGAGTAACGGGGTGCGCCACGGATGGAAAATTGAAGGTTGGCGAGGAGATAGAAATAGGCCGCACCACGTTTTCTGAAGATAAGACGGCGGACTATACGCTGTTTGCAGACTACCGGATTTCCCCCGGCGATGTTCTGGATGTGTTGTATCAGGTGAGAAGCTGGGAGGAACAGCCGAACTTCAAGATCGCGGTTGACCATGTGGTCTCAGTCCGGTTTGTCAACTATCCGGAGTTTAATGAAACTCAGGCAGTTCGTCCGGACGGCAATATTTCGTTGGCCTATCTCGGATCGGTTCATGTGACGGGCAAGACGGTAGAGGAACTCACAAATGAGCTGAAACAGGCGTACAAAAAAAATCTTAAGGATCCCGATCTGTATGTGGTGCTCGAAGAGTTTCGCGGCGCCATTAAAGAACTCAAAACGGACTTAAGAACGGCTCCGCGCGGCTTGAGTCGTCTCGTCACGGTTCGCCCGGACGGTATTGCGACGTTTGCGATGGTCGGTGATTTGGCTGTGGCCGGAAACACGATTCCTGAGATGGCAAACCGTCTGAACGAAAAATATAAACAGATTCTGCCAGGACTGTCGGCCGACCTGTTCCTGGAAAAACAGTCCGGTTCGCGGATTTATGTCTTTGGCGAAGTAAACCAGCCCGGCGCATATGAAATCATACGCCCCACATCCATCTTTGAGGCCATCGCCATGGCCGGTAGCGTGAAGAGTTCGGCGCGGATCGACTCCGCCATTGTGTTTCGTCAGAAAAAGGATCGGCTGCTGGCCACCCGCGTTGACCTGAAAAAGGTGATGATTCCGACTAAGCTGGAAGAGGAAGACGAAGACGATAAAGCCGTGACGGCCCCGGGTGAGCCGGAACAGGCGTATAACGCCCTGTCAGGGGAGAACAGTAACCGGAGTCGGGAATACAGAATCGCTCAGAA
This sequence comes from uncultured Verrucomicrobiota bacterium, assembly GCA_964609345.1. Classification (GTDB taxonomy): domain Bacteria; phylum Verrucomicrobiota; class Kiritimatiellia; order Kiritimatiellales; family Tichowtungiaceae; genus Tichowtungia. The sequence continues at coordinate 3,040 of CAZSSI010000066.1, forward strand.
TCAACTGTTCTATCTCCATCCGAATGACACGATCTATATCCCGCGTCGGCGTCTGAACACGGCTGCCGAAATTACACGTGAAGTGGGTGACATTCTGTTTTTCCGGGGATGGGGCCTTTCGGGGAACGTCAGTTACGACCTGAATCCGAACAGCAACAACCGATAAAAATCTAAAACGAGGGTAACAGTATGTCAGATCTGATGCAGAAGATGTCTCAGGAAGAAGATTGGAAACGCGAGCTTGGCCATGTGCTTTGTGCCCGCCGGAAACTGATTCGCACTACAGCATCTGTGGTTGTGATTGGTGCCGTGCTGATTGCGCTGTTCTGGCCCGCTACCTATACGGCCTCCTCGTCGTTGCTTGTGCTCGGCAAGCGGGCGCAGATAAGCCCCGCGGCGCTGGACACCGTTGAGTTCAGAGATCCAAAGGTCTCCACGCAAGATATTATCTCGGAGATTGAAATCATCCGCGCTCCTGAATTAGCCCGTCGCGTGGCCCGCCTGTTGAATGAAAAGGCGGGGATGACCAAGGCGGATCTTGACAAAAACAGCAAAAAGTCCGCCGATAAGTTTTCGAAACGCCTTGATGTCGTTGGGGTTACTGATTCCAATGCAATTCGACTTCAATTTTCCGGGCGGTCACCCAAAGAGGCCGAACAGGGCCTCGAAACCCTGCTGGACGAATACATTCAATACCGAGCAGAAGTGTTCAACCCAGTTGGACAGGATCAATTCTTCGAAGACCGCATGGAACATTATCGGAAACAGCTGGGCGAACTGGCTGTCCGCATCGAAGGTGACGGCGGAGACATGAGTCCCGCCTTTATTGACCGGATCATCGCGGGCAATATGGAGCGGCTGGCACTCCTGCAACAACAGCGGGGCGACCTGGAAATGGAGCTGGCGGTATCGACCTATGTGGATAACACCCTGGTTGCCACCCGCCTCGAGATGGTTAAGGCGGAGATCACCCGGTTGCAAAAGGAAACCAATCAGATTCAAGGCAAGCGACTCCTTGCTGATTCGGTGTACCGGGAAGCAGAATTGATCAGCCATTCGTATGACACCTTCGCCAAACGGGCTGAAGAGGCTAAAATCAATGACAGCATCGCGCGTAGCCGGTTGGCAGGTGACATCAGCATTTTGAGCCGGGCCGCCGACACAGCCGAACTGGTTTTCCCGCGCAAGGGCTCCACATTGTTCCTCGGGCTGATTGTGGCGTTGATCACCGGATTGAGCGTTGGGTTCCTTGCTGAATTCTTCGACCACACGATTCGCCGTCCGGAAGATGTACAAAAGAATACGGGTCTGCCGGTTCTTTGTTCGTTTCCGTCGCTGAGTGATGGTGAGGCTGCTGAGCCCCCGAAGGCATAAGGGGGGTGTGCCGCCCCCCCTGCGGAAACTTCACACTGGATCCAATATGAACAAGCTGGCCCACAAGCTGATGGTTTCCGCTTCCCGATATGCGATCCCTGCCGTTCTCGTGGTGGTTTCGCTGGCTCTGATGGCATCTCCCTATCCGTATTTTGCTCCGTTTCCTGCCGCCGGGTTGCTGGCTCTGCTGTGGTTTGGCAAACGCGCATTATTCCCCTACCTGTTTTACGGAATTGTTCTGTTGATTCCTTTTGGATCTTTTCGCGGGCTGGGCGGCCAGTTCAGCTTTGTGCGGTTCCACTGGATCTTTGCCACAGCCCTCGCGGCCTTCATTCTGCTCGGGATCCTGCTGCGTAAAAAAATTCCAGCTGAAGTACGCCAGGGAAAATTCTGGGCCGCGATTTTTATCTTTTACACAATCAATGTCTTCGCCGCACTTGGATCGAAATATCCCGAGGTCTCCGCGCGGTTCATGATCCTGCTCGCCGCCGGGTACATGCTGGTTGCCCTGGGCATGATCGTGATCGATCAGAAAGGGTTCTCAAAGACGCTCCCGCGCGTCCTCGTTGGCAGCGTATTCATCAGCTCCGCGCTGGCGCTTCTCGGCGCATTGTTTCACCTCTCCTTATTCGTGTCGCCCGAGACAGGACGTGTGCTTGGCGGCGCGCCGGACCCCAACAACATGTCGCTGATGATCATCTTCAGTCTGCCCGTTGCGGTCTACTTCCTGTTGACCACCCGCCATTCGCTGATGCGCCTGATGCTAATGATGGTCATCGGCGTGGATGTGGCGGCGGTCGTTTCAACCTTCTCGCGCGGCGGGGCCCTTATTCTGGCTGCCACCGTCCTGTTGATGCTCTGGGAATTCCGCCGCATGATCGCACCGCGCAATCTCGGCCTGCTGATGGGACTGGGCGGACTTGCCGTGGCGGCATTTTTACTGCTCACCCCGGAGTCGTATACCCAGCGCGTCAAAAGCATCCGGACGGCTGACGACTTCTCCATGCGGCGGCGCGCATCCTATCTGGTGGTCGCCCGCGACCTGATTGCGGACCGTCCGCTGCTCGGAAGCGGCCCCGACACCTTTGCCTCGCGCTATGCCGAAACCGAGACGGGACGCTCGTTCAGGCGGAATGATGAAAACGGAAAGCGGAAGGCGCACAACACCTACATCGAAGTGCTGGTCGGCTCCGGCGTGATCGGCCTCGCTGCATTTCTGGTCATTTTGGTGTATGCGGTGCAATGCTTGAATCAGGCTCAAAAATTGTTTTTGGCCAGCGGAAGATCGCAGATGGCTCTGTTGACCGTCGCCTATCGAACTTCTTTCCTGACGTTGCTGGCGTATCTGTTGCTCTACAGCGAGGTGAATCACAAATATCTCCTGCTTTCCCTGATCATTTCGCAGGTGGCTCTTCGCCTTTCCAGAACCCCTTCGGAACAGGAGCCGGACCATGCTTGCGGCTAGCTTCTTGACCGCTTTTGGCGCGCTCGGAATTTTTACGGTCGTTTTGGTTTACCCGCTGGCCTTGCTGATGCTTTCCCGCCGTGCTCCGCCCGCCGCGCCGCCGGTCACTCCGTCCGTCTGGCCAACGGTTGCCATCATCACCGCTGCGCGCAACGCGGCGGCACTGCTGCCCGCCAAACTTCAAAACTTCCGCGAGTTGGAGTATCCGCCGGAACGGCTGATCTTACTGATCGCCTCGGACGCCTCTACCGATAAAACCCGGGCCATTGTAGAGGCCGCTGGCGATTCCCGCATTCAACTGGTCGAACAAACCGAGCGGCTGGGCAAAGCGGCCGCGATGAACCTCGCGATGACCCGAACCGATGCAGAAATGCTTTTGTTCAGCGACGCGGATGCACTGCTCACTTCCGACGCGGTTCAAAAACTGGCACGGCACTTTGCAGATCCGCAGGTTGGCGGGGTTTGCGGACAGCGGATCGCCGCCCGCAGCGGTGCCCGCCTGCGCGATGCGCAGCAAACCTATATCCATTTTGACAGTACGTTGAAGCGGATCGAATCAGCACGCGGACGCATCAGTTCCAACGACGGGAAAATCCATATGATCCGCCGGGCGTTGTTTGAACCGATTCCCCCGGACGTCACCGATGATCTTTATACAGCGCTGTCCGTAATCGCGCAGGGCTATCATTTTGTCTTTGAGCCGGAAGCCGTGGCGGAAGTAAATATTCCTTCGCGGGACGCCCTGCATGAAATTCAGCGCCGCCGCCGCATCGTGATTCGCAGCCTGACCGGGATCTGCCGCATGCGCCGCGTGCTCAACCCCCGCCGTTTCGGCTGGTTCTCTGCGGGATTGCTGATCAACAAAGTCGGACGCCGTTTTCTCCCCTTCTTTCTGCTGATCCTGTTCACCGGACTGATTCAGATGGCGTTCACATCTCCGTATGCTGTGCCGATAGGGGCTGTCGCGGCGGTCATGTTTGTCATCGCGGCCGCTTACATATGGGCGGCAATCAGTACCGGATACCCGTTTCTGCTTAAACCGGTGCGGCTCGCGCAATATATGCTGGCGGGGTTTACTGGAACAGCATGGGGTGTAATAGATTTTCTTACTGGGCGGCGCATTAGTGTGTGGGAGCCCCGCAAAAAGGACGGAGGTGCGACATGAGCAACGAACGTCCTGTCGTCGCCTACATCATGTCCCGTTTCCCGAAGCTGACGGAAACCTTTGTCCTGTACGAAATGCTCGAACTGCGCCGCCTGCATTTCCGCGTGGCGGTTCTGCCGCTACGGCTGGAAAGGGAGAGCGCGGCGCATCCTGAAGTGCAGGAGATGGACGACGACCTTTTTCCGGCGCCGCTGCTGTCGTTACGTACGCTGGGGATCAATCTCAAATGGCTGGTGCGCCATCCGGTTCGCTATCTGGGCACAGCGCTACGTGCGGCGGCGGGTACCGTCGGCAGCCTTAATTTTTTTGCCGGCACCGTATTCTATTTTCCAAAGGCGGTTGTCTTTGCCGATACGGCACAGCGTTTGGGAGTTGCACACGTTCATGCGCACTTCGCCAGCCACCCGGCGATGGCCGCATGGATGATGCATCAGCTCTGCGGCGTTTCGTACAGCTTTACCGCGCACGGCACCGATCTGCACGTCAACCAGCAGATGCTCCGCGAAAAAGTGCGCGATGCCGCATTTGCTGTAACTATTTCTGATTACAATGTCCGTTTCATCGCTGAATGTTGCGGCGAGGAGGTCGCGCAGAAATTTGAAGTGATCCGCTGCGGTGCCGACCTTTCGGTTTTCAAACCGCAGGGAAAACCGCCTGCTCCGGGACGGCCGCTGGAGATTCTCTGCATCGCCTCGTTCCGGACAGTTAAGGGTCACCGCGTGCTGCTCAAGGCGTGCGCGCAACTGCGGGATCGCGGAGTGCCGTTTCGCTGCCGCCTGATCGGCTACGGCCCGTGCCAAAAGGAAATTCTGCAGCAGATTGCAGAGTGCGGGCTGACGAATCTCGTCATCGTCGAAGGGGCGCAGCCCCGGCCCGAGGTTGTCCGGATGCTGGGCGAAGCCGACGTGCTTGTACTGGCAAGCATTCAGACCCGCGACGGAAGCCGCGAGGGCATCCCCGTTGCGTTGATGGAGGGAATGGCCTGCGGTCTGCCGGTAGTGGCCTCGCGCATTTCCGGCATTCC